>CAYTVI010000113.1:0-1521 GCA_964441765.1 uncultured Sulfurospirillum sp. | reverse complement strand
AAAAATTTCTTTCCTTTTGGAAGCGCTAAACAAGCTACATAATGGCATTCGCTTGATTGGACAAAGCGAGGATTGCTGTGGTGCAAGGCTATCATTTTCTGCTCAAAAAAATCAATTTTCTGTCGGTGTGCAAAATCTTGAAGCTTCAGCCATGCCATTTTAATACTACGGTCATACCCACGGTGTCTTACATACGCTACTTCAGAGCTGGGTATGGTTTGAATCGTTACATGTAAAGGTTTTGAAAGAAAGCTAAAATCAGGAGAACTGTTCGCCGCATCGACTTCACGCCACTTCGTAGGGGTCACACCAAAACGCTCTTTAAAAGCTTGCGTAAAAGAGGCGTTTGAGCTAAATCCAACTTCTTGGAAAATCGATGTTATCGTCGCGTCAGGGTTAAAAAGGAGTAAATTTGCACTGTGCTCTAGCTTGACACGTTTGATGTAAGCATGAACACTCTCACCTACAATTTCTTTAAAAACGCGGTTAAAATGAAAAGGTGACATCGCTACATGTAATGCTAACTCTTCCACCAAATAGTTCTTTAGCACATCAAGATAGATGAAAAAAAGAACGTCATGCACCCGTTCAAGGTGGTCATTTTTAGTACTATTTTTTTGTTTCATGCGAGGATTATAGCACAAATGGACAAAGATATCCCCTCTTTTTGTGTGGTAAAACAACAGCTAAAGCCCTATACTACCACTTTACAAACAAGGAATAAATCATGCATACTAAATTTGCCAAACGCGTTACCACTGCTTCTCGTTCATTTACTCGTACCATTTTAGATTTAACCGCACAAAGCGATGTTATCTCTTTTGCAGGCGGACTTCCCGATGCGGCACTTTTTCCACGACAAAGCATTCAAAAGTACGCACAAATACTTTTTGAAACCCAAGACAATCGTCTTTTTCAATACAGCAATGCCTCTGGCGTTGAGTCATTAAAGCGTGAAATTGCAAAAACGTATCTTCACACCACACACGAAGAGATTATGCTGACCAATGGCTCACAACAAGGTTTAGACTTGGTGTGCAAAACGTTTTTAGATGCGGGTGAATGTATCATCGTAGAAGACCCAAGCTATTTAGCGGCACTAGGGCTCTTTCATCTTTATGATGCGAACATTAAAGCAGTACCCCTTACATCAGAAGGCGTTGATACAGAGATTTTAGAGCATCTTTTTAAAGAGCATCAGCCAAAGTTTTTTTACACCATTCCTATTTTCCAAAACCCAACAGGATACTCTTATAGCTTGAAAAATAAACACGAAGTCGCACGTTTGGCAGAGCAATATCATGTTATTTTATTGGAAGATAGCCCGTATGAAGCTTTGCGTTACGATGGGGATGCCATAAGCTCTTTTGCGACACTTTTACCCCATCTAACCATCAGTCTTGGAACATTTTCTAAAACCTTAGCACCTGATTTTCGTATTGGGTGGATAAAAGCACCTAAAGAGATTATCCATGCCCTAACGTGCAGTAAGGAGAGTACAGATTTGCAAAACTCAAAATT
>CAYTVI010000112.1:0-1720 GCA_964441765.1 uncultured Sulfurospirillum sp. | reverse complement strand
GAAAGAGCTTGTCATAAACGTCTTAAAGGAAGGAAATGCTTAGTCGATTTTTTCTCCTCTTTTTATTTACATGTAATCTCCTTTTTGCGGAAACGAATGTAACAAACAAGCTTGAAGATAGCATCAAACTCGAAGCATTACGCCAAAAAATAAATGCGATTGATGAATCCATCAAAGACAACTTATGGTTTAAGCGTTATGGCAACTACTTAACCTATCAAAAACTTTTGGATGAGTTATCCACGGTTGATGCTGAAATCAAAAAATTTAAAAGCACCAAAGATAAAGCAACTCTTGAAAAGCATGAAAAACTTATTTCAAAACAAGAGTCTTTAGAAAAACAGATTCTTTTACTCCAAGAGTTCAAGAATTCACCATTTTCAAAACTTGCAGAGCCTATCGAGTTAGAGAGCTATCCAAAAGTCACCAATCCTTTTTCCATCATCTCAGCACTTTCGTACGTCAAGCAAATCAAACAAGAAAGCAGTGATTATAAAATACGTATTGATAGATTGTCTCTTTTGGTGGGCAAACTCGAAGAAAAGCTCAAGCTTTTGGAAGAAATCAACCAAATAGAGCCTATTCTTATCAATGAAGACAATGTTTACGAAGCCCAAAAAGAGCTCAATGCCTTTATTGCCGCACAAGAAATCGCTAACACCAGCTACTCTTTACATGTAAAAAAAGTTGAAGAAGCGACCATCCGTGTCACACAAGATATTACCTTGCAAATGAAGCGTGCTTTTAACATTGGTATTTTTATTGTTGTAGTCATTGTTATCTCTCTTTTGCTCAAATTTGTCGCCAAACGCTACATCAAAGACAATGACCGTTTTTATACCGCCAACAAAATCATCAACTTTGTTAACGTCACCTTGATTTTACTTATTTTGCTCTTTTCCTACATCGAAAATGTCTCTTATCTTGTGACCGTTTTGGGATTTGCTTCTGCGGGTATCGCGATTGCAATGAAAGACTGGTTTATGAGCATCTTAGGATGGATGGTTATCATCTTTGGGGGAAGTTTTCATGTGGGAGATCGTGTAAAAGTACAGAAAGATGGGCTTTTGTATGTGGGGGATATTATCGATATTTCACTTTTACGAATGACTCTTTTTGAAGACGTGACGATTAGCACCTATAAAGACAACCGAAGAGCAGGGCGCATTATTTTTATCCCCAACAATTATATTTTTACAAGCCTACTTGCCAACTACACCCATGGAACAGTGCGTACGGTTTGGGATGGGATTGATGTCTTTATTACCTTTGATTCAAACCATCGAAAAGCACTTCATTTGGTTCGTGAAATCGTCAAAAAATATTCCAAAGGCTACACGGACATCGCACGTAAACAGCTTAATTTACTCCGTAACCAGTACAGTCTCAAAAACACCAATGTCGAACCTCGTATCTTCTCGTTTATCGAGCCACAAGGCTTTTGTATCAGCTCGTGGTATATGACAAACGCGTATGCGACACTGACACTTAGAAGTACGATTAGTGCAGAGATTATTGATGCATTTAATAAAGAAGAGGATATCAAAATAGCTTACCCAACGCAAAATATCAACGTCGGCTCACAAAGAAAAATGATGCCAAATTTTGAAACACCAGTGAACACCAATGAAAAAAGTCTTTTTTAAAACATTTGGGTGTCGTACCAACATCTACGATACCCAAGTGATGATGGCAAACATACGTGATTTTGAAATCACCG
>CAYTVI010000111.1:0-2117 GCA_964441765.1 uncultured Sulfurospirillum sp. | reverse complement strand
GATGTAAATGTAGATGCCATCCCAAACGGTTCGAATTGTTCCATGGGTGTAGTTGGAAATTAAAGAGGTAAAAATCATATTGTTAGGAACAAAAAAGACCCTACCTGCACGTACATTTTCAAGGTAGGTCGTCAAAGTCACATCCTCTAAAACCGTCATACGAAGTAACGAAATATCAATAATATCTCCTACATAGGAAAGTCCATCTTTACGTACTTTGATACGGTCTCCAACATGAAAGCTTCCACCAAAAACGATGACCATCCATCCTAAAATACTCATAAACCAGTCTTTCATCGCAATAGCAATACCCGCAGAAGCAAATCCTAAAACGGTCACAAGATAGGACACATTTTCTAAATACGCAAACAGTAAAACAATGACAATGAGGGTAATGTTTGCAAAATTGATGATTTTATTGGCAAGGTAAAAACGTTCATTGTCTTTGATGTAGCGTTTAGCGGCAAGTTTTAATAAAAGTGTAAAAATGATGACAACAACGATGACAATGCCAATATTAAATGCATGCTTGATTTGCAACGTAATATCTTGTGTTATACGAATGGTTGCTTCTTCTACTTTTTTTACATGTAAAGAGTAACTTGTATTTGCTATTTCTTGTGCAGAAATGAAAGCATTCAGTTCTTTTTGGGCTTCATAAACATGGTCTTCATTTGTGATGCTAGGTTCTAAATGTTGGATTTCCTCAAGGTATTTGAGCTTTTCTTCCAATTTTGAAATTAAAAGACCAAGCCTATCAATACGTGCCTTGTAGTCACTACTATCTTGTTTGATTTGTTTAACATAGGAAAGTGCTGAGATAATAGAAACAGGGTTTGTGACTTTGGGATAACTTTCTAGTTCAATGGGTTCTGCAAGTTTAGAAAAAGGAGAGTTTTTAAACTCTTGCAATAAAAGAATCTGTTTTTCTAGAGACTCTTGCTTTGAGATAAGTTTTTCATGTTTTTCAAGTGAGGCTTTATCTTTTGTGCTTTTAAATTTTTTGATTTCCGCATCTACAGTTGAAAGTTCATCTAAAAGCTTTTGATAGGTTAAGTAATTACCATAACGCTTAAACCATAAGTTATCTTTGATAGACTCATCAATCGCCATGATTTTTTGTCGTAACGTTTCGACTCTCATAGCATCTTCAAGTGTTGTTGTACTGTTTGTTTCTGCTAAAAGAAGATTACATGTAAAGAGTATAAAAAGAAAAAATCGACTAAGCATTTCCTTCCTTTAAGACGTTTATGACAAGCTCTTTCGCAATATCGTTGCGAATTTGATGTCCGCCAAGCGTGTTGGCTAGGATAAATTTGATTTTATCATTGGCACTTTTTTTATCTAAGAAAAACGCCTGATAAAACGCTTCTACCTCTTCGATACGGTAAGTGGTTGGCAGTGCGTAGCGTTTTAGAAGCGCTTCGATACGCCCTTCTTCTTCTTTGCTTAAAAGCCCTAACTTTTGTGCAAGACGGTTTGCCATCACCATTCCAATCGCGACGGCTTCACCGTGCAAATAGGTGCTGTATTTGGTTTGATTTTCAATGACGTGTGCGAATGTATGCCCATAGTTTAGGACTGCTCGAATGCCCTGCTCTGTTTCATCTTGCGAAACAACGTCAGCTTTGATGGCGACACTTTTAGCAATGGCAACTTTTAAGTGTGCATCATCGTGTAAGTCATGCTCTTCTAACCATTCAAAAAAGGCTTTATCAAAGGTGACTGCCATCTTGATGATTTCAGCCACACCTGCTGAAAATTCGCGTTTGGGAAGGGTTTTTAAAAACGCACTCTCACAGTAAACGGCGCGCGGTTGCCAAAATGCACCGATAAGGTTTTTACCATAAGCGTTGTTAATACCCGTTTTACCGCCCACACTTGCATCGACTTGTGAAAGCAGTGTTGTGGGGATTTGAATAAAGTCAATGCCTCGTTGGTACATCGAAGCGGCAAAGCCTGTCATATCGCCAATCACACCACCACCAAAGGCGACAAGGAGTGATTTTCTATCTAAGCGATGCTCAAAACATGCGTTTAAGATAAGATTGAGGCTTTCAAAATTTTTGTACATTTCTCCATCAGGAAGTATCACATGATAAAGCTCTTTGGCATTG
>CAYTVI010000110.1:0-2148 GCA_964441765.1 uncultured Sulfurospirillum sp. | reverse complement strand
TTTCAAACGAATGTTTTAAAAGCCAAGCAATGGGGAAATAGGGGTATTTTTGTTGCCCCATCGAGACAATGGAATCATACGGTGTGATAAGCACCAACCCAACACTCTCACGTTTGGATGCCACGTATGTCGCCACGCCACTTCCCAAACTTCGCCCCGCAAGTACCACCTTGCGCCCTTTGGCATAGATATCGTAAATCCTTAAAGCATCTTCAAACAAAGCTTGTTCACTGGGTTTTCCACTACTATCCCCATAACCTCGATAATTAAAACTTACAATGTCATATCCTTTTAACTCTTTCACGTAGCTTGAAAAAAGGGTTGCATCATCGGCATTGCCACCAAAATAAAGTAAAAGCCCTGCATCGCTTTTCTCATCTTTTCTCAACACACCTTGAAGGACAACCTCTGCATTTACATGTAAAGCTATTTTTTCACTGTTGGGCACCGTGGGTATCTGCTCTTTTTCGATGCTTGATGCGGGGAAAATCTGCGCTTCTTGGGTAAAGTAGAGATACCCCATCGCTAAAAAATAAAGCGATACCAGTGCACTTATAATTTTTTTCACACATCCCCTTTTTTGAGCAATACCGTAAAATCACCGTCCATATAACCCTCTTTGAGGACAATCTCACACCCATAGGTTTTTAGATGCTCCACCAACTCTTCTACCTGCCAGTAGTTAAAATGCTTTGAAGTATCTTCACCTTTGAGCAGATTAAATACAAATCCTTTACGCGAGGCTTCAAAACAGCGGTGGATAAAAAGGTGTGTCTCAAAACGGTTCAAAATATTCATCGAGCCACTCGCAATATAAAAATCCGCTTCTTCAAGTTCATCTTTTAAAATATCGCATCTTAGATACTTCTGCCCTGTTCTTTTTCTTGCTACCTCAAGCATGGTTTCCATCAAATCATACCCAAGATAAGCACGAGGCAATGCCCCTTTTTGTTTCAGAAAAAGATAAAAATCGCCAAATCCACACCCCGCATCGATGATTTTAGAAGAGATAATCTCAGCGCCTAAAAGCTCATAAATAACTTCAAAGCGTGTGTGTTGAGAGGTTTTGGAGTTCCAGTTGAGCCCTTTGGCTGTATGCCCGTACCGTGCTATCGCTTTTTTATAAAACGTTTTGTTATCGATACGAGGCATTCAGTAAAGAGATTAACTTAAAAGTGAAGCGATGCGTTGTTGCATCACATCGTTTTGATGCACTTGCGCCAATGTTGAGCTAGTGATTTTAAGGTTTTGATTGCTCAATTCCGCTAATTTTTGCTCCAAAGGCGTTTCTGCTATCGTGGCATTTGCACTGCTAAGATTTGTCATGGCAGATAAGGAATTGGCGATGCTTGATTGTGCACTGTTCACGGTAGAACTTACCGTCGAAGAGAGCGATGTTAAGCTTTGGGTAAAGGTTGTAATGCTCTCTTTGTCATCAATCGCGAGGCTACTTAAAGAGCTGGCTTCTAAACCAAAGGTGCTAGAAAGAACGCTTTGTCCATTGTAGCTTGCGCCCTCAACCATTTTTTGCATCGCTTCGGTAATCTTTTTGAACTCTTTTTCAAGACCACTTTTTTGTTCACTGCTTAAGGTGTCGCTCTTAAAACGGACGGAGAGTTCTTCTAGTTTTTCTGTCCCTGCACTCAAGGCACGCAAAGAGACATCGGCGATTTGAGACATCCCTATCATTTCATTGGCATTTTGAACATTTTGACCTAAGGTTGAAATCTGAGAAGCCAATGCATTTGAAATCACTAATGAGGCATTGTCTTTTCCACTTAATTCTCTTTGAGCACCGATGGCGGAGAGCGTTTTGTCGGTGTTGCTTTTTGCTTCATTTAAGAGTGTATTGAGCTGGGTGTTGCCACTTGTACCTATTTTCATAACAGACCCCTTATACTTGATTGCTTTGATTATACTACGACTCCGATAGCAATGTCAAATCTAAAATGGAATTAAATTTGCTTAAACCTAAAAAATCTATTTTTAAAGGTTGAATGTGTTTAACGGCAAAAATATTCTTATCACCGGTGGAACAGGTAGTTTTGGTAAAAAATACACAGAAATTCTCCTTAAACATTATAAACCCAATAAAATTATTATCTATTCTAGGGATGAACTCAAGCAGTATGAGATGGCGCAACAGTT
>CAYTVI010000109.1:0-2195 GCA_964441765.1 uncultured Sulfurospirillum sp. | reverse complement strand
CGTTATCGATGCGTCCCACATTTTCTTGTGAAATGGCATTGATTTTTTCGATTTCTGTGACCATATTGTTCACTTTCTCAGCGGTTGTGACAAAGTGGTTGACACTTTGATAGGTGTCTTCAATCGTCTTTTGAATAATAGTATCAATGTTATTCATCCCTTCTTGAAGCTCAATCGAAACAGAAGCTAGAGCGTGAACATCTGCTGCATTTTGTGTCATGTCGGTGTTGGTGTCCATGATGGACTGAACGACAACATTGATGGTGGCATCAATTTCAACCAAACTTTTTTGAGTACGTTCTGCAAGTTTTCGTACTTCATCCGCCACAACGGCAAATCCTCGTCCGTGTTCTCCCGCACGCGCAGCTTCTATGGCGGCATTGAGGGCTAAAAGATTGGTTTGGTCGGCGATATCTCGGATGATGCCTAACACATCTTTGACTTCGTTGGCATTTTGGCTCACATGACCCAACTTTTCAGCTAAATGTTGCTCTTTGCTAGCTGTGATTTGCATGGTTCGTTCTAGTTCTTCGACTTTTTGCTTAATAGCAGAGATGTCGTGCTGTGTTTTTTTGAGTAATGCTTGAGAGGTTTTGGCTTCTTTGATAGAACTTTCAATTTCTTGTGTTAATGCGATACCGCTCTCTTTTGTTGTGAGAACGATTTTAGATTCAGCATCAACATTGCGAACGACTTCTGCGGCTGTTCGAGAGAGTTCTTCTGAGATAGAGGCATTTTCCGTACTAATAGTCTTAGAATTTTTGACAATTTCATGAAGTTTTTCAATAAATTTATTGATATTGCGTGAAACTTGTCCAAACTCATCATTACTACGTACTTGCAAACGTTGTTTTAAATCCCCTTCGCTAGAAGAGAGCTCTTCGACCACATCATTAAGCGTGTCAAGAGGTTTGAGCAAGGTTTTAATCAAAAATGACATAATCGCAATTGAGAGTAAAAGCATTACAAAGCCCATAATCAAAAGTTCCTTAACCTGAGCATTGAGAAATGCAAAAGCAGTGGTTTTATCAAAGGTGATGCCTGGAATCCATCCTGTTTCAGAGGAGACTTTAAAAGAGAAAATTTTATCATCCCCTTTAAACTGATATTCGATAATCGCTTCTTGCTCATTTCCTAATTTTTGAGTAAGTTCGGGAGCTACCTCTTTAAGGTCTTTCCCTAAATATTCTTTGACGGGATGGGCTATAATGATATTTTTCGTATCAAGAAGCATACCATAGCCACCGTTGAAGTTAATTTCACCAATAACTTTGACAATATTATCTAATGCGACAGAAGTAGCAACAACCGCAATCAATTTATTATTTTTATAAATAGGTGCATAGACGGCAACGATGTATTTTTTAGTGGAAGCACTGATGTACGCATTGGTCGCACCTGCTTTGCCTTTTGTTTTGGCATCCATGTACCAAGGTCTGACACGGGCATCAAAACCGCTGGGTGCTTTTTTCCCCCCACCGTAAATCATTTTTCCATCCACTTCCATTCCTACAAAAGAGTCAATGCCATCAATGACTTTTGTAAGATGGACAAGGTGTCTGTCCAATTCCTCCTCACTCATCGCTTCAAGAGACTCCAAAGAACGCGCAGTCATCTCGATAATATGCCGCTTTGAAGAGATGTAAAGGTCTATATAATCGGTTAAAGAACGCGATGCCATAGACAAAGAAGATTCAATTTGGGTGATACTGTTTTTTTTGGTATCGATGTAGCTAAAAAATCCAAATGCTGAAAGGCTTAAAAGGGTGAGAACTGAAATAGCCAAAATAACTTTTGTTTTAAAGTGCATGGGATCTCCTTTGACTCTAATTTTTATAGTTATAGCGTAACATGTTTGCATGATGAAAATAGGACTTTTTGCAAAAAGAGAAAGTGTTTAAAAGGAAGTGAGTACGAAAGAAACAATTAAGGCAGACGAGTTTATCTGCCTTAATTAAAGAACGATTAGGATTTAAACTTTCCTAATTCATTGTTGAGGTTTTCTGTCATTACATGTAAATGCTCACTTGCTTGTGAAACGTTATCGATGCGTCCGACATTTTCTTGTGAAATGGCATTGATTTTTTCGATTTCATTGACCATGGCATTGATTTTTTTAGAGGTTTCAATAAAGTGTGTGACACTCTCTTGCGTGTCTTCAATGGTCTTTTGGATGATGGTGTCAATGTTGTTCA
>CAYTVI010000108.1:0-2283 GCA_964441765.1 uncultured Sulfurospirillum sp. | reverse complement strand
ATCGTGTTAAAAAAATCAATGCGTTAGAAGCAATGTATGAAGCACTAAGCGATGAAGCTTTAAAGGCGGCATTTGATGCGTTTAAACAAGAAGTACAAAACGGTACAAAAAGTTTAGATGACGTGCTTAATGATGTTTTTGCAATAACACGTGAAGTGAGTAAACGAACGACAGGAATGCGCCATTTTGATGTTCAGATGATTGGTGGTTTGGTTTTGCATGATGGCAATATCGCAGAGATGAAAACCGGAGAGGGAAAAACACTTGTGGCAACCCTGCCTGTTGTGCTCAATGCGATGAGTGGAGCAGGTGTTCATGTTGTAACGGTAAATGATTATTTAGCAAAACGTGATGCTGCTGATATGGCACGTATTTATACATTTTTAGGCTTAAGTGTGGGGGTTGTAACCAATAGTTTAGAAAATGATGCGGTGCGTAAAGAACAATATTTGGCTGATATTACGTATGGAACCAATAACGAATTCGGATTTGATTATTTGCGTGATAATATGCGCTACTCTTTGGATGAAAAAGTACAGCGTGTGCATAACTTTGTTATCGTGGATGAAGTGGACTCTATCTTAATCGATGAAGCACGGACGCCTTTGATTATCTCAGGACCAGCCAATCGTACGCTTGATGGCTATACAAAAGCCGATGGTGTAGCAAAAGCGCTTAAAAAAGATGCAGATTTTACCGTCGATGAGAAAAATAGAACCATTGTTTTAAGTGAAGACGGTATTAGTAACGCAGAAAAACTTTTTGGTGTCGATAACCTTTATAGTCTTGAAAATGCTGTTTTATCACATCATCTTGACCAAGCTCTTAAAGCGCATTATTTATTTGAAGTGGATGTGGATTATGTGGTGCGAGAGGGTGAAATCGTTATTGTTGATGAATTTACAGGACGCCTAAGTGAAGGACGTCGTTTTAGTGAAGGATTACACCAAGCTTTGGAAGCGAAAGAAAAAGTGATGATAAAAGAAGAGTCACAAACGCTAGCAGACATTACGTTCCAAAACTACTTTAGGCTTTACAAAAAATTAGCAGGTATGACGGGAACTGCCCAAACAGAAGCGACAGAATTTGCTCAGATTTATAATCTTGAAGTGGTCTCCATTCCTACTAACCTTCCAATGGTTCGCCAAGATATGAATGACCTTATCTATAAAACCGAGCGTGAGAAGTTTGAAGCGGTTATCAAAGATATTAAAGCATGCCATGAAAAAGGTCAACCTGTTTTAGTTGGAACGGCTTCGATTGAAAAAAGTGAGCTTTTGCACGCGATGCTTAAAAAAGAAAAAGTACCGCATTCGGTCTTAAATGCTAAAAACCATGAAAAAGAAGCGCAAATTATCAAAGATGCAGGTGCTAAAGGTGCTGTAACGATTGCAACCAATATGGCAGGACGTGGGGTTGATATCAAGCTTAGTGATGAAATTAAAGCCCTTGGAGGTCTTTATATTATAGGAACAGAGCGCCATGAAAGTCGTCGTATCGACAATCAGCTTCGCGGTCGTGCGGGTCGACAAGGCGATAATGGAAAAAGCCGTTTTTACTTAAGCCTTGAAGACAACCTTTTACGTATTTTTGGAAGTGACCGTATTAAAGCGATTATGGAGCGTTTGGGCATTGAAGAGGGTGAACACATTGAATCAAAGATGGTCACTCGTGCGGTTGAAAATGCTCAGAAAAAAGTCGAAGCAATGCATTTTGAGTCTCGAAAACATCTTTTGGAATACGATGATGTTGCCAATAAACAACGTAAAACCATCTATAACTTTAGAAATGATCTCCTTAACCCTAGCTACGACATTGATACAAAGATTAAAGAAATTCGTTTTGAATTTGTCACCAATATTCTTTTCAAAGCCGAAATTTATGAAGGTATTGCACAAGCGCAATACGATATTGAACGTTTAGTGTCTATTCTTCAAGATGAGTTAGCTGAGCGTTTTGATGTGGAAACTCTCAAAGGTCTAGAATTTGATGAGTTGCGTGATACGATAGTAAGTTACCTTGAAAAAACATTTGATGCAAAAATGTCTGTTGTCGATGAGGCTCAACGCAAAGAGATTCAGCGCATTTTGTACCTCCAAGTGTTGGATAATTCTTGGCGAGCACATTTGTATCAAATGGATATTTTGAAAACAGGTATTGGTCTTCGTGGGTATAACCAAAAAGATCCTCTCACAGAATACAAAAAAGAGAGTTATAATCTTTTCATGGAACTTGTTGAGCAAATTAAATTTGAAAGCTTTAGAACACTTCATGTTGTTCAGT
>CAYTVI010000107.1:0-2541 GCA_964441765.1 uncultured Sulfurospirillum sp. | reverse complement strand
TTTCATTTAACCATTTGGCGAGAAGATAACAAACATATTGTCCTTCTAACTCATCACCGTGTATGCCCGTGACGATGGAGATGCGCCTTGTTGATTGTGTGATATCAGGGGGTGAAAAACGGTTTCGTTTTAGACTCAGTGATTCATTGACGGGTAATTTAACGTGAAAAACCTCTTCAATCATGCTCTTTATTCCTTAGTTGTTTTCGCGTGAAAGTGCGAGTGTGTCATAAAAATTGTTGATTTTACTGAGTGCTTTGTATTTGTTGCTGGAAGAAAGGGTAAAAGCTTTGTGATTAGGGCGTATTTGTTCGGCGATAATATTGAGTTTTTCAACATCCAAAAGGGTTGCTTCAATACTATCAAAGAGTCGAATATTCAAATCCATTCGCTCAATGACTTTTCCCAGTTTGATAAAAGGTGTCTCTTTCGCCTCAATCAAGGTTAAATCCAAATTTCCCCAAATGGCATCAAGTTCTTGCAACGTCGATTCAAGCCAGAAAAGTGAAATCTTAGCCGCTTCTTGTTCAGCTTGGTATTTGAGATACAGTGCGTTGATACGACTAAACATACGATTTGGCAGTGAAGAGCGTGTTAAAACAGCATTTTCACGAGCATTGTTGATGGTGGTAATGAGGCTCACATGGTCTAAGTCAAAAAGACTTTTACGCAAAAAATCATGCGGGGAGTTAAAGTGCAAATCCAGCCCCAATTTTTCATACAACTGATGCGCTTCTAAAGGATTTTTATCCAACATCTCATCAAAGGTCGTAATAATAAGCCGTGTCATACTCTCCGCACGTTGAATATAGCGTCCCATCCAATAGAGATTTTGTGCTGTTTGCGGTGAAATGAGGATCATTTGTTCTCCTTTAAAACCCAAGTATCTTTAAATCCCCCACCTTGCGAGGAATTGACGATGTAACTGGTCGGATCCATGGCAAAACGTGTTAGTCCTCCTGGCCAAACAATAATCTCTTCACCAAACAAAGAGTACATACGAAGGTCTGCTTTGTGAGGGACAAAGCCCTTGGCAACATCGTAACATTCGATATCGTAAAACTCAATCACCTCTTGGGCGATAAAACGCCTAGGTTCTGCCACAATGGCATCTTTGAGTTTTTCTCGCTCAGGTTTTGAGAGTTTTGAGCCAAAAACCACCCCATAACCTCCCGCTTCTGCAACATCTTTGATAACCAAGGTGCGCATATTTTGCAAGATATGATTTCTATCTTTTTCAAAAAAAGCTAAGTAAGTTGGGGCATTTTGTAAAATAGGCTCTTCCCCCATGTAGTAGCGAATCATCTCAGGAACAAAGTAATAAATGCCTTTATCATCGGCGATGCCATTTCCGATACTGTTCATCAGCGCAACATTGCCAGCACGGTACGCTTGTGTGATATGAGACACACCAATGAGGGATTGTGGGTTAAAGGCTTTTGGGTCAAGTGCATCATCATCAAGCCTTCGGTACACTGCTCCCACGCGTGCTTTTTTCCCAGCAAATGTTTTGAGGTAAAGTTTATCTTTTTCGACAAACAAGTCTTCTCCCGTAGCTAAAATAGCGCCACTTTCTTTGGCAAGGTAAGAGTGTTCGTAAAAAGCGGAGTTATAACGTCCGGGTGTTAAGATGACATTCAGACCGCCTGTATTGACATGATTCATCGTTCGGCTAAGAATCTGAGGGTAATCAAGCACTTTTTCAATGGAAAGCTTTTCAAAAAATTCTGGAAAAACTTTGCGGGTCAGTTTACGAAGTGAAAGTGGGTAGCTGACGCCACTTGGGACACGAAGATTGTCTTCTAAAACAACCCATCCATCACCGACGGTGTTTTTAACAAGATCAATACCACTGATGTGCACGCGAATATTTTTAGCCACAGGCGTGTTGCGAAACTCAGGCAAATAGGCTTTGGAAGAGAAGACAAAATCAGGAGGTATGATGCCATCTTTAATGATTTTTTGTTCGCTGTAGATATCTTCTAAAAAGAGATTGAGTGCGTAAATGCGTTGTTTGATACCTTTGTCAAGGTAGGCAAACTCGCTTGCACTAACGATACGAGGGACAATATCAAATGGGAATTTTCGCTCAATAAACTCTCCATTTTTAAAAAGGTTGAAGTTAATGGCTTCTGTTCTCATGTAAGAGAGAAGCTCTTGGATTCTTTCCTTATCAATTGTACTTAGGATGCCTTTAAAAGCATCGTAAAGTGGACTTTGTGACTCAACCATGACCTACCACCTTTGCCCATTTTATATATGATTAATTTTATCACATTCTATAATGAAAAATGTTTTAAAAAAGTCACATTTGTGGTTATTTTTTAAGCAGTTTTGCGAAGGAAGAAGAAAGCCCTTTTGTAACAAGGGCTTTAGAAAAGATTATTTATGATTGAGTACGCGTGTGGCGTTTAAAACAGCGATGAGTGCAACACCGACATCGCCAAAAACCGCTTCCCACATTGTAGCGATTCCCATTGCTCCCATGATAAGAATAGCGCCTTTAACACCTAACGCAAAGATGATATTTTGCCAGACGAT
>CAYTVI010000106.1:0-2884 GCA_964441765.1 uncultured Sulfurospirillum sp. | reverse complement strand
AAATCAATGCCATTTCACAAGAAAATGTGGGACGCATCGATAACGTTTCACAAGCGAGCGAGCATTTACATGTAATGACAGAAAACCTCAACAATGAGCTAAGAAAGTTCAAATCCTAATATCTTGTTTTTCTAAGAAGAGCTTTTTAGTAAAGCTCTTCTTTCTCAAAAAATCTTTTTCAAGTCCTTTCTTAAGAGTAAAATGATTAATAATGAAACACCCTCAAAGGATTTTGAATGCATTTCAAAATAAAAGTCACCCTCATTCTCTCCTTATTGCTTTGTCTTAGCCTTTTTAGTTTTGGAATCTTTAGTTATAACGACACTAAAAAAAATAGTATCGTCCAAGTTGAGTCTACACTCCAAATGGCGTCTAATTCACTCACCGACTATATCGATTTGTGGTTAGCTTCAAAGAAAAATAGCGTTGAAAGTGTCGCACGCTCTATTGCTTCTAAGCCTGATATGAGCGATGCTGAACTCAAAGAACGCCTCAAAGAACTCACAAAAACCGTTGGCGCACTGCAATCATTTGTCGGATACGAAGATGGTAAAATGGTACGATAGCGGGAAAAAACCTGCAGATGGATACGACCCACGTGCACGAGGTTGGTATAAGCAAACCAAAAGTGTCGGCAAATCTGCCGTTACCGATGCGTACATGGGCTCTTCTGTCAAAGCGTATATGGTCAGTATTATGGCGCCTATTTACAAAGAAAGTGCTTTAGTAGGTGTTGTAGCGGTAGACATTGAACTCTCTTCTTTGTTTAAGGTCATTGGGGATATTAACTTTAATGGCGGTTATGGCATGCTCTTAGACACCAAAGATGTGATTGTTGCGCATCCAGACAGAGAGCTTTTAGGCAAAGAATCTTCTATGAAAGAGGCTTTACATAAGCAATTTAATGGAAAATCGGAGGGATTACTCCACTACACCTACAATCATGCCGATAAAATCTTTGCCTTTAAAGTTTCACAAGAAAGTGGTTGGAAACCAGGTATTACATTTGATAAAGCCACCGCTTACGCCTTTTTAGATAAACAATCCAAAGAGCTTTTAGTCATGGGTTGTGTGATGCTCATTTTCTCCATTGGTATCATGATAGTTCTCATTAAAATCTTGCTTCGCCCTTTAGACACTCTTAGTAGTATCGTTGAAGAACTTTCAAGCTCTGAGGGAGATTTAAAACAAAGACTTCATATTGCCAGCAACGATGAATTTTCCAATGTTTCTCGTAGTATCAATAAATTTATTGAAAAGTTGCATGAGATTGTGAAAAAATCTAAAAGTATTAGTACTGAAAATGCATCTATCGCCGAGGAGCTTTCACGTACAGCAGCAGCTGTGGTTCGCAATGTAAAAACCGAATCGAGTATTGTACAACACACGAAAGAAGAAGGATTTGCACTGGTTAAGAGTATTGAAAACTCTGTCTCTCACGCACAAGCATCCCAAAAAGCACTTTCCCATACACAAAAAGATATTTCAGAGGTCAAATCCAAAGTCGAACAGCTCGAACACACGATGCAAGCCACTGCTCTTAAAGAGCAAAACTTAGCAGAGCGCCTCAACACCGTAAGCCACAATGCCAATGAAGTGAAAAATGTCCTAGGCATTATCCGTGATATTGCTGACCAAACGAATCTTTTAGCGCTTAATGCCGCCATAGAAGCTGCGCGTGCGGGAGAGCATGGACGAGGATTTGCTGTTGTTGCCGATGAAGTGAGAAAACTTGCCGAGCGAACACAAAAAAGCCTCATTGAAATCGATGCGACTATAAATATCGTCGTACAATCCATCATGGATGCGAACACTGACATCACGACAAATGCTCAAGAAGTGCATGCTTTAGCGTCTATTTCGATGGAACTTCAAAAGGGAATGAACAATGTTGCGAATATCATTCATAAGACAATTGATACTTCTCACCACACCGTCAATGATTTTATAGATACGGCTTCTAAGATTAAGACGATTGTTGAGGAGATTGAGAAAATCAATGCGATTTCACATGAAAATGTACAAAGCATCAATCATGTTTCTCAAGCGAGTGAGCATTTACATGTCATGACAGAAAACTTGAATAATGAGTTAGGAAAATTTAAATCGTAGAAAGTAGCTTTATGACATCCGTAGGCGATGAACAGAGGTGATGCGCACCATGCGTGCGCAACTCTTCTTCATCCCGAAAACCCCACAAAGCCCCAATAGCTATCATCTTAGCGCCTAAAGCCGTTTGCATATCAATCATGGTATCACCCACATAATAGCACTCCTGCGGCTTTACATGTAAAGCCTCCGCCACATCCAAAGCCCCTTGAGGATGAGGCTTTCTAGGCACACCTTCACGCGCGCCATAAACCGCTTCAAAGTGCCACTGGCGAAGGTATTTGAGTGCACATTTTTTCGTAAAACTATCAGGTTTATTGGAGAGTATTGCCATCTTTAACCCACGTGTTTGACAAAAGGTAAGAAGCTTACTCACACCATCATAAAGCTTTGTGGTCTGTTGAAACTGCTTTGCGTAGTGCTCTTCAAAAAGATGCACCGCTTGCATCACGACCTTAGAATTTTGAGGGTTGGGAGCAAAGATGTTTTCAAAGAGCTTAATAACACCCTCGCCCACAAAATAGCGATACTTTGAAATCTCATGTGCCTCAAACCCAAGTGTGACAAGGGCATGATTGGCACTGATGGCAATATCTTCTAGGGTATCAAGAAGTGTTCCATCTAAATCAAAGACAATCGCTTTTTGCATTTTAAAGCTTACAATCCACGCCTGCGTTTTCGTAATTGATCCCTAAAAAAGAGCACACTTTTGCGGTCACAGTATCTGGTGTTAAGCCAAATTTTTCAAATAACAATTCAGCCGGTCCACTCGCAC
>CAYTVI010000105.1:0-2923 GCA_964441765.1 uncultured Sulfurospirillum sp. | reverse complement strand
AACATCTACGATACCCAAGTGATGATGGCAAACATACGTGATTTTGAAATCACCGAAGATGAAAAGAGTGCGGACATCATCGTCATAAACTCTTGCACCGTTACCAATGGCGCAGACACAGGTGTGAGAAGCTACATCAATGGTGCGTCTAAACGAGGCGCAAAAGTTATCGTAGCAGGCTGTGGAGCGATGAGCAAGGGCGAAAGTCTTTTTGCACAAAATAAAGTCTTTGGTGTCATGGGGCACTCTGAAAAAGAGCACATCAACTCCCTTTTGAAAAATGAGACACCTTTTTTTCAAATCGGCGATTTAACCTCTCTTGATGAAACCATCGTCGAAGAGTACGCAGGAAAAACCAAAGCCTTTATCAAAATCCAAGAGGGGTGCAATTTTAGATGCTCTTATTGCATCATCCCTTATGTTAGAGGCAATGCCAGAAGCCAAGATGAAACCAAAATCATCGAACAAGTAAGCAAATTAGCACTCAATGGCTATGGAGAATTTGTCTTAACAGGCACAAATATCGGCAGTTATGGCAAAGATAAAGGAAGCTCACTAGGCAAACTTGTACAGCGTTTAGGTGCTATTAGAGGAGTGAGGCGTATTCGTCTTGGAAGCATCGAACCCGTGCAAATTGATGAAAGTTTTCGCGAGATTTTGAGCGAACCTTGGCTTGAGCGACATTTACATGTAGCGCTTCAACACACTTCAAAAACAATGCTAGAGCTGATGCGAAGGCGTAACCATGTTGAACGTGACTTGGAACTTTTTTTAGAACTAAGCGAAAAAGGATTTGCTTTAGGGACAGACTTTATCACGGGGCATCCAGGGGAAAGTGAAGCGATTTGGGAAGAGGCGTATCGTACGTTAGAGCAATTTCCTTTGACACATCTTCATGCCTTTACTTATTCTAAGCGTGATGGCACGCCCTCAAGCACGATGAAGCCTGAAATCAAAGGCGATGTCGCTAAAGAGCGTCTTAAAAGCATCGAAGCTCTCATCGAAGCTAAAAACCTTGCTTTTCGCCAAAAAAAACACGCAACACCGCTTGAAGTTTTAGTCGAAGAGGAAAAGAAAGGTCTTTTCAGCGGATACGACCAATTTTTCAACAAAGTCCTCATCCATTCACAACGCGACTTGCTCAAAGAGTGGGTTAAAATCGAGGCGTACGATGTTCAAAAGGAAGCCAATGTTGCCCATTTTTAAATCTCAAAAACTCATGCTCTCTTTGATGGCATTTACCTTACTTGCTATTTTGCTCTCCTTTGGCTACTTGCGTATAGGGGCAAGTACTATTGACTTACCGACCTATCACGCACTGTTAGAAAGCGGTACGATTCATAAGGCTGTTGTTGAAGAAAATGAAGTAACCCTTTACGCACCTAATGAGCGCTATGTTATCATTAAAGATGGCATTGATATTGGTGAGCTTTTGAAAAAAGTGCCTATTGAAGTGCATAAGAGCAATCCTTTGGTGCAAGATTTGATTTTACTAGGCATTTTGGTAAGCATCATGGTGATGCTCCTTTTTTATGCTAAGAAACGAAGAAGTGCCGAACTTTTAAAAGAACAAGAGCTTAACCAAAAAGCGTACGCATTTGATCCTTTTGGCGCAAGTGTCATCCGCCCTGTGCGCTCTCCGGTAAGCTTTAAAGATGTCGCTGGTATCAAAGACGTCAAAGAAGAACTTGAAGAAATTGTCGATTTTCTTAAAAATCCTCTCAAATACAAGCGTTATGGCATCACGCTCCCGCGCGGTGTTTTACTCGTAGGTCCTCCAGGGGTGGGTAAAACAATGATTGCCAAAGCAGTTGCAGGAGAGGCGAGTGTGCCATTTTTTTACCAAAGTGGCGCGACGTTTGTACAAATCTATGTAGGCATGGGTGCTAAAAGAGTGAAAGAACTTTTTTCCCAAGCCAAAGCCAATGCCCCAGCTATCATCTTCATCGACGAGATTGATGCAGTAGGAAAAGCCAGAGGCGGTATGCGCAACGATGAACGTGAGTCCACACTCAACCAACTTTTAACCGAAATGGATGGTTTTGAAGACAGCACGGGTGTCATCGTCATCGCAGCAACCAATAAAATCGAAGTCATCGATGAAGCACTGCTTCGCTCAGGCAGATTTGACAGACGCATCTTCATCTCATTGCCTGATAAAAATGACCGACAAGAAATCCTCAAAGCTTACCTTCGCAACAAGCCCACCGATGTCAACGTCGAAGAACTTGCCACCATGAGTGTCGGTTTTAGCGGTGCAGCGCTTGCAACACTGGTTAATGAAGCGGCTATCAACGCGTTAAGACGAAACTCCATGCTTATAGAACTCAGTGATTTTATGGCGGTACGTCAAAAAGTGTTGATGGGCAAAACCAAAGTGTTAAGCTTCTCAGAAGAAGAGAAAAAAATCCAAGCGCTTTACCAAGCGGCAAAGGCTTTAAGTGCTTATTGGTTTGAAATTGATTTTGACAAAATTACCATTGTCAACGACCGACTCAAAGATATGGACAGAGAAATCGAGTCTAAAACTCAGATGCTCTCCAAAATTAAAGTCTATCTTGCAGGCAGTGGCGCTACCAAAATCACCTATAATGAAAAATTTTCCAACGCAACCGAGGACTTAACCAGAGCCATCGAAATAGCCAAACAGATGGTCGAAGTGTATGGTATGGGTGAAAAAATGCTTCCGCATGAAAACGATGTTTTGCTCATCTTAGAAAATGCCCAAAAAGAGATAGAACACTTCCTTGAGGGCATGAGCAAAGCGCTCAATGCCATCTCTGATGAGCTTTTAGAAAAAGAGAGTATCACCAAATCTCGCATCAAAGAAATCATGGATGAAATACTTTAACGGCTTTTGCCTCCAAAATGAAGAGGCTCTTTTTGAGCCTTACCTCATCCAAAGCGACTTTACCGTCGCTGG
>CAYTVI010000104.1:0-3038 GCA_964441765.1 uncultured Sulfurospirillum sp. | reverse complement strand
TGCATCATCTCGCGTTGCTGCCAATCTTGGAATCGCCACTGCTGCCAAAATACCTAAAATAACGATAACGAAGATAAGTTCGATCATCGTGAAACCTTTTTTCATTCTCACTCCTTGTTTTTTTAGTCAATACACTTATTGACCATTGATGTGATTTTATAACAATGTGTTTAAAGTGCTACTTAAATGTTATCTATCTTTTTGTGAAGCGTTGAAATTTCTTGTTCAAGCATAAAATGCTCGTAACATTTTCCCACATAAGCCAGTAGCACCTCTTTTGGGTCTAATGTGCTTTTGCCTTTAAACTGTGCTTTAAACTCTTCTTCAAAGGCTTCCGCGAAAGCGCCCTCGAGTTTAATGTCAAAATCTTTTCCACCAACACTGACGGTTATCTTGTTCATTTGCCAAGCACTGCTTCTATTTTACTAAACAAATCATCGGTATCAACATTTTTATGGATTAAATCCTGCTCTAATTTTGCGATTTGAACATTTTTTGCTTCTGCTAAGGCTTTTGCTTTCACAACTTCTTGGCGTAAAGATTCATTTTGAGCAACTAAATCTTTGTACCGTTCTAAAAGTTCATCGATTTTTTGACTTAAGGTTGCGATATTTCTCTCTTCTTCAAACATGCTTGGCTCCATTTTGGGACTATTGGCTATAATTGTAACAAAAAAAATTAAAAAGTATCAACTATGAGCGAATTTCATCTTCAAAGCCCTTATCAACCCTCAGGCGACCAACCTCAAGCCATTGAAAAGCTGACCGCTTCGATTAAAAAAGGGAGTCGTTATCAAACGCTTATCGGTGTGACGGGCAGTGGAAAAACGTATACCATGGCGCAAATCATCCAAAAACTAAAAATGCCCACCTTAGTTATGACACACAACAAAACCCTTGCCGCCCAACTTTACAGTGAATTTAAAGGCTTTTTTCCTGACAATCACGTGGAGTATTTTATCAGCTACTACGATTATTATCAGCCTGAGGCGTATATTCCTAGAAGCGACTTGTTTATCGAAAAAGATAGCTCCATTAATGAAGAGCTAGAGCGTTTGCGCCTTAGTGCTACAGCCTCTCTTTTAAGTTACGATGATGTCATCTGTGTGGCATCTGTCTCCGCCAATTACGGTTTGGGAGACCCAAATGAGTACAAAGAGATGGTACAAATCATCGAAAAAGGAAAAAGCATCAATCAAAAAACACTTTTGTTGCGCCTTGTAGACATGGGATACAAACGCAATGATGCGTTTTTTGATAGAGGCTGTTTTCGTGTGAGTGGTGATGTGGTTGATATTTATCCTGCATACAGCGAAGAAGAAGCGATACGTGTTGAGTTTTTTGGCGATGAAGTGGAGAGCATCTATTACTTTGAGGTATTGTTAAATAAAAAATTGCAGACTTTGAATAAAGTAGTCATTTACGCCGCTAACCAGTTCATCGTAGGACACGAGCGCCTTCAAAAAGCTATCAAGTCTATTGAAAAAGAACTTGATGAACGCTTAGCGTATTTTAAAGCAGAAAATAAGCTCGTTGAACACCAACGTCTTAAACAGCGTGTTGAGTTTGACTTAGAGATGTTAGGAGCTACGGGAATGTGCAAAGGCATTGAAAACTATGCGCGTTACCTTACAGGCATAGAGCCAGGTGCAACACCCTACTCATTGTTTGACTACTTTGAAGCGATGAATAAAGAGTACTTAGTCATCGTCGATGAATCTCACGTCAGTCTTCCTCAATTTCGCGGTATGTTTGCGGGAGATAGAAGTCGAAAAGAAGTTTTAGTCGAATATGGATTTAGGCTTCCAAGTGCCTTGGATAATCGTCCTTTGATGTTCGATGAATTTATCAATAAAGCACCTCGTTATTTTTTTGTAAGCGCTACTCCCAAAGAGCTTGAACTAGACCTTAGTGGAGAGAATACAGCAGAGCAAATCATTCGTCCGACAGGACTGCTTGACCCTGAAGTAGAAATCTTAAGCAGTAAAAATCAAGTCGAAACACTTTTCGATAAAATAAAAGAGGTTACATGTAAAAACGAAAAAGTCCTCATCACCGTGCTGACCAAAAAAATGGCAGAAGAACTCACCCGTTACTACGCTGATTTAGGGATAAAAATCAAATACATGCACTCCGACATCGACGCGATTGAGCGTAACCAAATTATACGTTCGCTTCGTGTGGGTGAGTTTGATGTCTTGGTGGGAATTAACCTCCTTCGTGAAGGGCTTGACTTACCAGAAGTCTCACTCGTAGCTATTCTTGATGCCGATAAGGAAGGCTTTTTGCGTTCCGAAACGAGCCTCATCCAAACGATGGGACGAGCCGCACGTAACCTCAATGGCAAAGTGCTGATGTTTGCTGAAAAAATTACCGATTCTATGCAAAAAGCAATTGAAACAACCCTTAGAAGACGTGCTTTGCAAGAAGCTTACAACAAAGAGCATGGCATTACACCCACCAGTACGACACGAAAAATGGATGAAAACCTCAAACTTGAAGAACACGCCGATATTTACAACACCTTTAGTGAAAAAGATAAAATCCCACCCTCACAAAAGAAAAAAATCATCGCCGAACTCACCAAGGCAATGCATGAAGCGGCAAAAATTTTAGAATTTGAAAAAGCGGCAAAACTTCGTGACCAAATTGAAAAATTAAAAAAGGCATAAAACGTGCTTACATGTAAAGGGATTTTGTGCTAAAATAGTTCTCATTTCAGGAGAAACACGATGAGAGTTCATAGCTTTCTTAATGCTTCTTATACACGTATTGATACCCCTTATAGTTCCACACAAGCCTCTTTCGTGTCTGAAAAAAAAAGTGATGAAACAACCAATTCTACCGAACTCACCTCATCTGAAAAAGCCCTTATTTCAAGACTTCAAGCCAGAGATACTGCGGTAAAAGCGCATGAGAGAGCACATATCTCAGCAGGGGCTGGTGTGATTTTAAGCGGTGCTAACTTTGTTTACCAAAAAGCGCCCGATGAGAGGCTTTATGCCATTGGTGGAGAAGTTGCCATTGATACAGCTCCTG
>CAYTVI010000103.1:0-3484 GCA_964441765.1 uncultured Sulfurospirillum sp. | reverse complement strand
TACGGTCAATACCTGAAAGATTTGGTGAAGTGATGAAAAAACGAATACTTGTCACAGGGTGTGCAGGCTTTATCGGCTCAAATTTTGTTCCTTACTTTTTAGAAAAATACCCGCAGTATCATCTGATTAATCTTGATTTGCTCACCTATGCGGGAAATGTCGAGAATCTTGTAGAAGTGGAAAATCATCCGCATTACACCTTTATCCAAGGGGATATTAGAGATAGACAGTGTGTTGAGGAACTCTTTGAGCGCTATGATATCGAAGGTGTGATTCACTTTGCGGCAGAATCGCATGTGGACAATTCCATCAAAAATCCAGGTGTTTTTGTGGAAACCAATGTCAATGGCACGTTTACGCTTCTTGATGTTGCCTACAAAGCGTGGATGGAAAAACCTTTTGTGAGGCGTGAAGGGTACGAAGAGTGCAGGTTTCATCATATCTCCACCGATGAAGTGTATGGAACATTAGGGGAGATAGGTCTGTTTACAGAGAGCACGCCTTATGCGCCCAATTCTCCTTATTCTGCGTCCAAAGCGGGCAGTGATATGATTGTGCGGGCGTACCATCATACGTATGGGATGAATACGGTCATTACCAATTGTTCAAACAACTATGGTCCAAAGCAGCACGATGAAAAATTAATTCCTACCATCATAAGAAAAGCACTTACCCATCAAAAAATTCCTATTTACGGGGATGGAAAAAACATTCGTGATTGGCTTTATGTGCTAGATCATTGTAAAGGAATTGATTTAGTCTACCACGAAGGAATTTCAGGCGAGACTTACAATATCGGTGGACGTAATGAACGGGACAATCTGTATATTGCCCATAAAATCTGTGAAATCCTAGATGATTTAAAACCCAAAGAGCACTCTTACAAAGAGCAGATTAGCTTTGTGGAAGATAGAGCAGGGCATGATAGACGCTATGCTATCGATGCGACCAAAATCGAGACAAAGCTTGGTTGGGAAGCGGAAGAGAATTTTGAAAGTGGTATCGTCAAAACGATTGAATGGTATCTTAAAAAGTATCAGACATTATGAAATTTCTATGGACTTTATGGGTTTTAGCGTGTTTGGCTTGGGGTGCGAAGCCTGAACTGTTGTTGCTTGAAACCTATAAAGACCAAAACATTTCGGGTTGGTTGATGAGTGAAAAATTAGATGGAGTAAGAGCGTATTGGGATGGTGAAAAACTCATCTCACGAGGCGGGAAGGTTTTTGCCGCACCCAAATGGTTCACGAAAGATTTTCCTGCTTTTAAGCTGGATGGTGAGTTGTGGAGCAAACGAGGTGACTTTGAAAACATCCAATCCATCGTGATGCAAAAAGAACCTCATGAGGGATGGGAAAAATTGACCTATAATATTTTTGAAGTCCCCGATGCAAAGGGTACTTTAAAAGAGCGTTTGAGTTTGGTAAAACCGTATGAAAAGCATCATCTTAAACTTATTTCTCAGTTTACATGTAACGATAAAGCGCATTTGGAGCAGTTTTTAAAAGAGATTGAAGCAAAGGGAGGTGAGGGTGTGGTGCTTCGCAATCCCCAAACACCTTACATCGCCAAACGCGATAACAGTGCTTTAAAAGTTAAAACATTTTATGATGCAGAGTGTGAAGTCGTCGCTCATCATAAAGGCAAAGGAAAATACGCCAATACCTTAGGCTCTTTTACATGTAAAGATGGACGAGGCGTGTTGTTTGATATAGGCTCAGGTTTGAGTGATAAAGAGCGACAAAACCCACCGATGATTGGAAGTAGTGTGACGTATCAATACAAAGAGATGACAGAAGATGGCAAACCTCGTTTTCCTGTTTTTTTAAGAATAAAAGAAGAGATTTAGGATAATCAATGGATAAAATAGCGGTTATTGGACTTGGGTATGTGGGACTGCCTTTGGCGGTTGAGTTTGCAAAACAATATCCTGTCGTTGGATTTGATATTTTTCAAACACGTATTGATGAGCTGAATAGTGGGTATGATAGAACCTTAGAGTTAGAGACACATGAAGTCAAAGAAGCATTGAAGAATGGAATGCTTTTTAGTACGGAGATTGAAGCGCTAAGAGAGTGTACCATCTTTATCGTCACTGTTCCCACTCCCATCGATAAAAGTAATCGCCCTGATTTAACCCCTCTCATCAAAGCCAGCGAAACGGTAGGAAAAGTACTGAAAACAAATGACATTGTCATCTATGAAAGCACTGTTTATCCAGGTGTGACGGAAGAAGTGTGTGTGCCTGTTTTGGAAAAAGTCTCAGGACTTCACTTTAACAAAGATTTCTTTTGTGGGTATTCGCCAGAGCGAATCAACCCCGGCGATAAAAATCATACGGTTAAAAATATTTTAAAAGTCACCTCTGGCTCAACGCCTGAAATTGCTGATAAAGTAGATGCTTTGTACCGAAGTATCATTCTTGCGGGTACACATAAAGCGTCATCGATTAAAGTTGCTGAGGCAAGTAAGGTCATTGAAAACACGCAACGTGATGTGAACATTGCCTTAATCAATGAACTCGCCCTTATTTTTAACACTATGGGTATTGACACGCACGAGGTCATTGAAGCAGCCTCTACAAAGTGGAATTTTATCAAGCTCAAACCGGGTCTTGTAGGCGGGCATTGTATCGGTGTTGATCCTTATTATTTGACGTATAAATCCGAAGAGCTTGGCTACAAACCCAACCTTATTTTGGGTGCTCGCCAAATCAACAATGGCATGGGAAAATACATCGCCGATAAGACGATTAAGCTTATGATTGAAAATGATGCGAAGATTAAAGACGCTCATGTACTTATTCTAGGGCTTACGTTTAAAGAAAATTGCCCTGATATTCGCAATACAAAAGTGGTCGACATCGTCGAAGAACTTCAAGCGTTTAAATGCCATGTGGATATTTATGACCCCTGGGTCGATAAGGCTGAGGCTAAGAAATATTACGGATATGAGTTGACCCAAAATCCTTTTACATGTAAAAAGAAGTATGAGGCTATTGTTGTAGCCGTTGGGCATGATGAATTTGTGCAGTTAAAGAGTGAAGATTACCAAAAATTAAGCGATGTTGTCATCGATGTCAAAGGGATTGTCCAAAATCCTACGTGGAGATTGTAGTGAAGATAGCGATTGTTGGTACGGGATATGTTGGGCTTTCAAATGGTATTTTACTTGCTCAGCATAATGAGGTGGTTGCTCTGGATATCGTACCTGAGAGAGTGGAGATGTTAAATCATAAGCAATCAACGATTGAAGATAAAGATATTGAAGAATATCTTCAACATAAGCCTATTAATTTTAGAGCTACTTTAGATAAAATTGAAGCTAACAATGGAGCTGATTTTGTCATTATCGCGACCCCAACAGACTATTACCCTAAAACAAACTATTTCAATACGACATCTATAGAATTGGTTATTGCTGATGTTCTTCATCTAAACCCTCAGACTGTTATGGTGATTAAATCAACGATACCTGTAGGGTA
>CAYTVI010000102.1:0-3843 GCA_964441765.1 uncultured Sulfurospirillum sp. | reverse complement strand
CCACGATTTGCGACAAGAATTTTTTCAATCTTAGCCATGTTTAGTCTCCTTTAACGCAAGCACAAAGCACTGCATTAGAGCTTCTCAACCGAGAAGAGTGGCATATCAAATTCAACAGGCTGTCCATCTTCAACCAAAATTTCGACGATTTTACAATCAAATTCTGCTTCGATTTCGTTCATAATTTTCATCGCTTCAATAATACCGATTGACTGACCTTTTTTAATCACTTGTCCAACACTTGCAAACGCAGGTGCACCAGGGGATGGGCATTTATAAAATGTTCCAACCATTGGGGATTTGATAAAAATACCTTCTTTAGCAACTAAGGGAGCAACAGGTGCGCTTGCGCTAGGAGCTTGGGTTGGTGCAACGGGTGCAGAAGCAACTACTTGAGGTGCTGCAGAAACGACTGGCGCATAACTCACACCACCTTCATACCCTTTTTGCAACTCAATGCTAAAATCACCCTCTTTAATTTTCAATTTTGTAATGTCGCTTTTGTCAAAGAAACGCATCAATTCTCTAATTTCATTTTTGTCCATAGACTTCTCCTAAGGTTTGACAGAATAAAGTGTGTTATAATAGCACACTTAAGATATACACTCACTTAATAATAAAAAGGCAGTTTTATGGGTTTAAAAGCAGACAGTTGGATACGAGAAAAATCACTTAAAGAACAGATGATAGAACCATTTTGCGAAGACCAAGTAGGCCGTGATGTGGTCAGTTATGGTGTCAGCAGTTATGGTTATGACATCCGTGTAGGACGTGAATTTAAAATTTTTACCAATGTCAATTCAACCGTGGTCGACCCCAAAGCTTTTGATGATAATAATGTCATTGACTTTGTTGGCGATATTTGTATCGTTCCACCCAACTCATTTGCACTTGCACGCACCGTAGAATACTTTAAAATTCCCAAAAATGTTTTAGCCATTTGTTTGGGTAAAAGTACCTACGCACGTTGTGGTATCATCGTCAATGTCACACCATTTGAGCCAGAATTTGAAGGACACATCACCATCGAGATTTCAAATACCACGCCTCTTCCTGCAAAAATTTATGCCAACGAAGGCATCGCACAAGTACTCTTTTTAGAAGGCGATACCGCGTGTGAAACCACGTATAAAGATAAAAAAGGGAAATACCAAGGGCAAACGGGAATTACCTTACCACGCATTTTAAAATAGCATTTTATGCGCATCGTTCCTCTTGATATCACGAATAAAACGCAGTTTGATGACTTTTATACCATCTACTGCGTCTCTTTTCCTTTAAGCGAACAAAAGCCCTATGAAGAGCTTTTGCGTATGGGTAGCTCCTCTTTCTATACGATTTTCATAGCGCAAGATGACGAAAAAACACTTGGCTTTTGTATCATGTTTCATAAACAGACACTTGATTTTTATCTCTTAGAGTATATGGCGGTTGATACACAACAACGAAGTCTTGGTGTGGGTTCACACCTGTTTACATGTGCGTGTGAATACCTTGTAAAAACGTATGGATTAAAGCCCTTTTTGATTGAAATCGACTCCCCTGAAAAACCCTCGAACGAGCAAGATATAAGAGAGAAAAGAGAGCAGTTTTATCGAAGACTTGGCTGTAAAAAAGTTGATCCTTTTGACTATATTTTGCCACTTAACACACAAGAGACCCCTCCTCCGATGGAGCTTTTGGTCTATCATCCAAGCCTTAGCTCTATCTCAAAACAACACCTAAGCCTTTGGTTGGAAGCCCTGTACACACATGTGTATGGTTGCGACAAAAACGATGTTCGCCTCGCAACCATGCTCGAACATGCCCCACCAACGTTAAACCTCATTTAAAAGGAAGAAAATGGAGATTTTTTTCAATGAAGAGTACACCACCCTTTGGACAGCTGTTAGCTCCATCATGGGCGTTATTGCTACAACGATGGCTATTTTTGCACTGCTTTATTCGATGCGAACGTATCGAAAAACGATGCAAGTGGTTCATTACGGTGAGATTGACAAAATGTACTTTGAAATCCTCAAAGAAGCGCTTGCAAAACCTCATTTGGTACGACAAGGTGTGGAGCGAGATATCAACCAACAAACCGAATACAATATTTACGCCTTCATTGTTTGGAACTTTTTAGAGTCCATTTATGACCGTTGTATGCTCGATACGGACCTTAAAAAAACATGGTTTCCTATCATTGAAGCAGAGCGTAAAACCCATCTTGAGTGGATTAAAGTAGATGAAAATCGCGCAAAATTTAAAGAAGAATTTTTGAGCTTTATCGATAAAGGGGAGTTTGAAGTAGCCTAGGCTACTTCTCCACCCTCAACAATAAGCCATTTAAGTAAAACGACGCATTCGCGTTAATGAGGCATGGGTGGTCTGCATCTTGTTGCATCTGCTCCAATAACACATACTGCACTTTAACATCGTGAGAAACTTCCATCGCAATGTCCAAAAGTTCTTTTCTTCCCACATGGTGAGAACAAGAGAAAAAGCCGATAAGCCCTCCATCTTTTACCGCTTTAGTGCTTTCCATCAAAAGGTGTTTAAACCCTCGTTTGGCTCCTATGGCTTGCTCTTTGGTTTTAGCAAATGATGGTGGGTCGATGATGACCATATCAAAGCTATTTTTATATTTTTGCTCTTTTAAAAAAGTGAAAACATCTTTTACATGTAAGGATTCACTAAGAAGATTATTGCGCTCCAAATTAGCCTTTGTTTGCGCTATGGCTGAGTCTGATGCATCGACAAAGACACACTCTTTTGCACCTGCTTTTAATGCGTAGAGTCCAAAACCTCCTGTGTTACAGCACAAATCTAAAACCTTATCGCCCTCTTTCACATAGCTTGCACAGATACTTCTGTTTTTGCGTTGGTCAAGGTAAAAACCTGTCTTTTGAGCATCTTCGATATCGACTAAAAAGGTGAGTTCATTTTCTCTTAATTCAAACATCTTACAAGGCTCACCAAACAGTGTACCATTAGCACTCTCTAACCCTTCGATGTGTCTTGAATGTTCATCAGATTTTTCCACAATCCATGAAGGATTTAAGAAATGCTTGAGTGTACTAAGGATGAGTTCACGGTAAGCTTCCATGCCTGCCGTGTTGATTTGAATGGAGAGGCTGTCTTCATATTTATCGACAATAAGTCCTGGCAAAAAATCGGCTTCTGAGTGAATGAGGCGCACCGCATTGGTCGTTTTTAAAAGTGCTTCTCGCTTTTTAATCGCCTGTTTGATACGGTTGTGAAAAAACTTTTTCCCAATCTCTTCTTTTCCAAAACTCAAAATACGAGCAAAAATCGCACACTTTGGATTAACATACGCTGTTCCTAAAAAACCATCTTTTTTGGAAAAAAGTGCGACCACTTCGCCAGAGGTAAATTCATCTACGCTTGAGTCGATTTCATTGGCATAAACCCATGGGGTAAAGCGTCTTATTTTAGGGACGACGGAGTGTTTAATATAGACTTTATTCATCAATTTTTCCTAATAAGGTTTGTAGTTCATATGTAAAATTTGGATGTTTCAAAACATCACCGTGCGTGGTGTTGGAAAGCGTTATATGGTAAGGCGGTTTGGGAAGCGTTGCGAGGAGTTTTTCAAGATGAAAACGGGGTATCGTCAAGTCATTTTCCACTTCGATGATGGCGATAGGTACTCTCACCGCTTGGATATAACGTACCGTTTCAAACGAATGTTTTAAAAGCCAAGCAATGGGGAAATAGGGGTATTTTTGTTGTCCCATCGAGACAATGGAATCATACGGTGTGATAAGCACCAACCCAACGCTCTCACGTTTAGATGCCACGTATGTCGCCACGCCACTTCCCAAACTTCGCCCCGCAAGT
>CAYTVI010000101.1:0-3857 GCA_964441765.1 uncultured Sulfurospirillum sp. | reverse complement strand
TCTTGTTTTTAAATGCTGGGATTTATCTTCCACAAATCTCTGTGCCACTTTTTATCAAAAGTGTGCGTGACGATACACAAACAGTGGTTATTAAAGGCGAAGACGATACCCTCAACGCGCATCTTGTGAAGCGTCATGGTGAAGGCACACGGGTTAACCTTAACCTCATTGGTGAAGTGGTTTTGGGTGAAGCAGAAGCGGAAGAACGCATTGAGAAATATTTAAAAGCATTAGAAAATCCCAATGTGGATTATATTTCGATTAAAATCTCGACGATTTTTTCACAAATCAATGCATTAGCCTACGAAGAGACAGTGGAAGAGTTAGTCAGTCGTTTGAGTCGCATCTATGCACAAGCTAAGAAATACAGTTATACCGATGCTAACGGCGTTAAGCAGAATAAATTTATCAACCTCGATATGGAAGAGTACCGTGACCTCTCTTTAACCTTTAATGCCTTCACCAGAACCCTTGATAAGCCTGAGTTTAAAGATTTTCATGCAGGTATCGTGTTACAAGCCTATTTGCCAGATTCGCATTTGTGGCAACAAAAATTAACGGCATGGGCAAAAGAGCGTGTGGAAAATGGTGGCGTGCCTATTAAAATGCGTTTGGTTAAGGGTGCCAATATGGAGATGGAAGAGACCGAAGCGGGTCTTCGCCATTGGGAAATGGTGACGTATACCAAAAAAATTGACACCGACAGTAACTATAAAGTGATGGGGGAATATGCCTTGCGTCCTGAAAATGCACCGTATGTCAATATTGGGATGGCATCGCACAATCTTTTTGAATTGGCGTATGGCTTTGAGTTAGCGCATGAATATGGCACAAGTGAGTATTTTACGATGGAGATGCTAGAGGGTATGAGCGAATCAGCACGTTTAGCCATTAAAGAGATTAGCGGTGAGATTATCCTCTATGCACCAACGGCTAAAAAAGAGCAATTTACCAACGCTATCGCCTACCTTGTGCGTCGTTTAGATGAAAATACGGGTGTGGAAAACTTTATTCGTTACTCTTTTGGTCTGAAAACAGGAACACCAGAGTGGGAAGCGCAAAAGCAAAAATTTGTTGCTTCATTTGAAAATGCTAAACATATTTTTATTGGTTCAAAACGAAAACAAAACCGTTTGGAAGAAAAGTGGGATGATTATGCGGGCTCAAGTTATAAAACTGGGCACTACCATGGGGAAGCTGATACAGACTTTATCTTGCCACCGAACAAAGAGTGGGCAAAACAGATTCGCTCCAAGTGGATGAAAAAAGCAGGTGATGTGCTTGATATTGCACCTATCGTTATAGGTGGCGAAGAGATAAGAGATGGACGAGCGGTTAAGGAAGTCATTGACAAATCACAACTCAAAGAGGGTGTTATTTGCGGTAAATTTGCGCAGGCTAATGCAGAAGATTTACAGCGTGCCGTTGAAGTCGCAGCAGAGGATAAAGATGGTTGGAGAAGTCTTAGCCATGCAGAACGTCAAAAAATATTGTGTGATGTTGCCAATCAAGTGCGCAAACGCAGAGGTGATTTGATAGGTGTGGCAGCAGCGGAAGTAGGTAAAGTCTTTGGTGAAACCGATGTTGAAGTCAGCGAAGCGGTAGACTTTTTAGAGTTTTATGGGTATAGCGCACGCTATTTTGAAAAATACAGTAATCTGAAATTTAAAGGCAAAGGTGTGGGTGTCATCACGCCTCCTTGGAACTTCCCAATTGCCATTCCATTGGGTGGTATTGCAGCCGCATTGGCGGCAGGCAATACGGTTATCATTAAGCCAGCCAGTGCAGCGGCTTTGTGTTCGTATGAGATGTGCCAATGTTTTTGGGATGCGGGTGTGAGTAAAAACACGTTACAGTTTGTTCCGTGTGCGGGTAGCCTTGCAGGGGAGCATTTGATTAAAAATCCTAAAGTGGATTTTGTTATCTTAACAGGTGGCGAAGATACTGCCTATAAGATGTTAGAAGCCAGACCAACGCTCTTTTTAAGTGCCGAGACGGGTGGAAAAGATGCGACTATCGTGACAGCGATGGCGGATCGTGACCAAGCGATAAAAAATGTGGCACACTCAGCCTTTTCAAATAGCGGTCAAAAATGTTCTGCAACCTCGTTGTTGGTGCTTGAAGAAGAGGTCTACAATGACCCTAACTTTAGAGCGGGACTTGTCGACACCGCTCGCAGTATGGCGGTTGGTTCTGTATGGGATTTTAAAAACCGTATTGGAACACTCGCCAATAAAATGGACGGTGCTTTGAAAAAAGCGGTGGAGAGTTTAGAAGCGGGTGAAGAGTGGGCACTCAAACCAAGCTTTGTGGATGGCAACGAATACATGCTTACTCCTGGCATTAAATGGGGTGTAAAAGAGGGAAGTTTCTGTCATATGACCGAGCTCTTTGGCCCCGTTCTTTCTGTTATGAAAGCACGTGATTTGAAGCATGCGATTGAGATAGTCAATAACACAGGCTATGGGCTTACCTCTGGTATTGAATCTTTGGATGAGCGTGAAGTGGCGTATTGGAGAGAAAATCTTAAAGCGGGGAACTTGTATATTAACCGTGGAACCACAGGTGCCATTGTGCTTCGTCAGCCGTTTGGCGGTATGGGAAAATCAGCGATAGGTGCGGGACGAAAAGTAGGGATTTACAACTACATCACTCAGTTTATGGACTTTGAAGAGGTGAGTGAACCTACGATTGAACGTTCTATACGTCATTCCTTTTTGGATAAAATTTCAGCATGGAGCAACGCGACTGCAAGTGGAATTCATGTAGGTTTTAAAGCAGACTTTGAAAAATTAAGCCTTGCCGTAGCCAGTTATGTGCAAAATTATGAAGATGAATTTTCTCAAGAAAAAGATTATGTGAAAGTGAGAGGCGAAGACAATATTTTCCGCTATCTCCCACTCTCTCGCATTGCACTTCGAGTGAGTGCAAAAGATAGTTTGTTTGATGTGATCTCACGCATAGCTGCTGCAAAAATTGCAGGCAGTGTTTTACATGTAAGCATTGAAGCTGGCTTAGAAAACAGTGTGGTTTCATTTATATATGAAAATAAAGAACATCTTTTACATGTAAATGATACATTGGTGCGTGAGAGTGAAGAGGTATTTGCACAGTGTTTTGGTAGCGTGCAAAAAATTCTTTACGCACATAAAGAGGCAATTTCTGAGTATGTGTACGCACAAGCAGCACGTTTTGCTACCTTTATTGAGCGTTCACGCCCATTGATGGAAGGTCGTTTAGAGATGTTGCATTATTTCCAAGAACAAAGTATTTCTCACAGTTATCATCGTTATGGAAATATTGGGGCTAGAGCACTTGATAAAAAATAAGAGAGCAGGGGCTTGAAAAAGCCCCTGATATTTTATTTGAGTTTTGCGATAATGTCTTGATTAAGGTCTAAACGTTCTTTATTTTTCGCAACACCTTCGGCATTTTTTTCAATTTTTTCACGGTTTGAGGCAACACCTTCGGCATTTTTCTTGATATTTTCTTTATTTTTATTAATTTCTTCACGGTTCAATTCAATCAAACGTGTCAGCTCATTGACTCTTTGCTCATATTTATTGATAAGATAGTAAATCATGTAAACAAGAGAACCTATAACAATCCATTGTAAAACATCCATGCTGTATCCTTTGGAAAAAATTTGTACTATTGTACCCTTTTAAAGCCAATCAATCAATAATGTCATACACATATTCACGCTTATAAGTACTTTGTTTGATTTCACAAATACGAAGATCATCAAATGCTATTTTTGAAAGCATTTCTTCGTTAGAAGGTTGTTCACGGGCGATAGCGCGTAACACTTTTCCACGGTAAGCTTTTGCAAAATGACTCATAGCTTTACCTTTTTT
>CAYTVI010000100.1:0-3921 GCA_964441765.1 uncultured Sulfurospirillum sp. | reverse complement strand
AGTAAAGCCACTCCAATCCCAAGATTAAGCCAGCTAACACCTTCATTAAAAAGCATCACGAGCAAATCATAGAGATATTTTTCCATCAATGGTGGATGTTCCAAAAGAGCATTTTTTGCAAATGTTGTAATCTCTTGTGCGTAAAAATAAGCGATGACTTCAGGGACAATAAAAAAGAGTAAAACACCCAAAATTCCCCAAAGTGATTTTTCAGGCTTCATATCCTTAAGCGCTTTTTTGGTAGCGGGGTGTTGTGCGATGGATTTGGCTTTGTTTTTGAGAGTTTGTTTCACAACCTAAAACCTTTTGATGCAAAATAAAGGTGTGCATTATAACACATCTACTTCTTTACATGTAAAAGTAAACTTTAGCTTTTACATGTAATTTTTTGAATGCTTTTTTTTTTTTTTTTCCTATGCCATAATGAGACAAGTTGATGAAGGAGTCTTTATGGAATACAGAGTTGAAAAAGACACTATGGGAGAGATTAAGGTTCCAAATACGCATTATTGGGGTGCGCAAACACAGCGAAGTTTGGAGCATTTTGCGATTGGTGTTGAAAAGATGCCCAAAGAGCTCATCAAAGCATTTGCTCTGCTCAAACGCTCTCTTGCAACCATCAATCAAGGTCTAGGAAAATTAGAAGGCAAAAAAGCACAAGCCATCATACAAGCATGCGATGAAATTTTAGCGGGTAAATTTGAGGACGAATTTCCACTCTCCATTTGGCAAACAGGAAGCGGCACACAAACCAATATGAATTTCAATGAAGTGATTGCCAACCGTGCTACACAGATATTGGGAGGCGACTTTAGGATAGAAAAGCGTGTTCATCCCAACGATGATGTCAATATGTCTCAAAGCTCAAATGACACCTTTCCAACGGCGATGCATATTGCTAGTGTCATAGAGATAGAAGAGCAACTTTTACCCTCTCTTGAAAAGCTCAAAGAGGCTTTGGAAACAAAAGAAAAAGCTTTTCATGCGATTATCAAAATAGGGCGAACACACCTTCAAGATGCGACTCCTTTGACACTCGGACAAGAGTTTAGCGGGTATCGTAGCATGTTGGAGCACTCTTCAACGCACATTCTTTTGGCGTTAGAGTCTTTACGAGAGCTTGCTATTGGTGGGACAGCTGTTGGAACGGGTATCAATGCCCATCCTAAAATTGGCGAGCTTGTTAGTGCAGAACTTTCACGCTTGAGTGGAAAAACGTTTCTTTCAGCACCCAATAAATTCCACGCACTCACGTCGCACGATGCACTCGTTTTTGCCAGTGGTGCGAATAAAGCTTTAAGTGCAAATTTGATGAAAATAGCCAATGATATCAGATGGCTCTCCTCAGGCCCTCGGTGTGGAATAGGGGAGCTTAGTATCCCTGAAAATGAGCCTGGAAGTTCTATCATGCCAGGAAAAGTCAATCCAACTCAAGCTGAAGCGGTCACAATGGTGGCGTGTCAAGTGTATGGCGCAGACGCGGCGATAGCTTTTGGTGCTAGTCAAGGCAATTTTGAGCTCAATGTCTTTAAACCGGTCATCATTTATAATTTTTTGCAACAAGTCAAACTTTTAAGCGATGTCATGGACTCTTTTCGGGTGCATTGTGTTGAGGGGATTGAAGCCAATAGCGAGAAGATTGCGCACAATCTTGAAAACTCTTTGATGTTAGTCACAGCGCTCAATCCTTATATTGGGTATGAAAATGCGGCAAAAGTAGCAAAGTTGGCACATAAAGAGAATTTGAGTCTGAAAGAAGCGTGTTTGAAACTTTCGCTTTTAAGTGCTGAAGAATTTGACCGCTATGTTATTCCCTCAGAGATGATACACCCAAAAGCATAATGTAAGGTAGCGCTCATTTGAGTGCTACCTTTTTTACATGTAAAGATTATTGCAGAAAATTTTTAATACCCGTAAAGATAATCTGAGCTGAAAGAGCAGAGAGAATAAGCCCTGTAACCTTACTTAAAACGATAAGTCCGCTCGTACCGATGAGTTTTTCGATTTTGCTAGAGAGATAGAGCATCACACCCACACTTGCAATCGCGCACAGCAGTGAAAGTGAACCAAGACCAACATCGATGACACTTTTCATCTCAGCTCCCATAACCATCAACGCTCCAACCGTACCAGGCCCTACGGTGACAGGAATTGCCAAAGGGACAACGGCGTGTTTGCTAATATCCGCATCGCAGGATGGTTTTTCATTGACATCTTTTTGCACCAAATCCACCGCTGTTAAAAATAAAAGCGCTCCAGCACCTATACGAAAAGCATCCAAGGTGATACCAAAAAGGTCGAAAATATATTTACCAAAATACAAAACAATCAAACACGAAATAGCAATCGCAAAAGTGACTTTAAGTGCGAGGCGTTTTTGGTCATTTTCACTACTTCCTTTGGTCATCGATAAAAAAATCGTGGTGACAAAAAAGGGTGTCATAATGAAAAAAAACTTGATATAGACAGAAAAGAAAAAAGAGGCGTGTGACATAAGAAAATCTCCTTAAAAAGAGCGTATTATATCACTTTTTCAGCTCCTCTTTGGCACAATGGAACACATGAAAAAAGAAATCATTTATTTAATGGAATACCTTTCAAAAAGTGATAAAGATGATGAAGCAAAGCTCTACCAAGCGATTGTCCATGCTTTGGAACGAACAGTGCTTTACACACCTTCACGCTACACACAAGAAAAACTGCGCATCTTGATGCGACATGCCACGTTTGAAACCCCTGAAAATTTCCAAGAAGCACTAAAACTCCTTGATGCTCGCTTTGAAGAGCTGATACCTTCTTCTTTAATGCAGATGCGAAAAACGATTCTTAAAACACTGCTTATCTCTAATTTCCCTAAGAAGAAAGGTTTTTTAGAACACTCACTTGCTTTATTTGAATCGCAACTTGAGCCTGTTGAAAAAAACATTTATCAAAGCATTATGGCATATGTGATGGGCTTAAATCGTGCCCTTTGTTTCTTTTTTCTATTGGGTGAAAAAAGTACTCCTGAAATGCTTTTGACATTTTCAAGTGCATTACATGTAACGCTTATGGAATCTATTTTCAATGAAGAAGAAAAGACTCTTTTGGAACAAGGTTTAAAAGAACTTATGGGTGTTTATGTGGGGATTTATGGAAAATATCTTTATGAGAAGCAACCAGTATGAAGCATTTTTTAGGAGTTTTTATCGCACTGTGTTTTTTACCTTTTGTGCTTTGGAGTGTTGAGTTAAGTACGGAGGAGAGAGAGTATTTACATAGACTAGGAACAATAAAAGCATGTGTTGATCCTGATTGGGCGCCATTTGAGATGCTCAGTCCAAAAGGTGAGTACTCTGGTATTGGTGCGGATTTATTGGCATTAGTCGCTCAAAAGCTAGATATTACCATTGAGGTTTTGCGAACTAAAGATTGGGATGAGAGTATTGCTTTATCTAAAGAAGGCAGATGTCAGATTATTAGTTTTCTCAATCAAACACCAGCACGCTCAAAATGGTTACTTTTTACAGAACCTCATTTTAGCGATGTCAATGTCTTTATTACACGAGAAGAACACCCTTTTATTGCCAACCCAGCAGATTTAGTCGATAAAACCATCGTTTTTCCAAAAGGCACAGCGATGGAAGAGCTGATACGCAAAGATTATCCTAATCTGAAAATTATCACGACGGATACAGAGATGGAAGCTTTTAAAATGGTTTCCGATAAAAAAGCCGATATGGCGATGCGCTCTTTAATCGTTGCGGCGTATACGATTAAAAAAGAGGGCTTTTTTAACCTAAAAATTTCAGGACAACTTCCAAACTACACGAACCATCTACGCATAGGTATTATCAAGAGTGAACCAATGTTACGTGATATTTTAAATAAAGGTGTGATGAGTATCTCTAATAAAGAAAGAGAAAGTATCGTTAATCAACA
>CAYTVI010000099.1:0-4473 GCA_964441765.1 uncultured Sulfurospirillum sp. | reverse complement strand
CCTCTTAACACCTACAAAAGTGAAAAATACACACAAGAACTTCCAAAACGCCCACCTAACATGTGTCCAGGGTGTCCGCATCGTGATGTTCACTATGCTATCACCAAAGTCTTTAAAAAGAAAAAATCCATCTATACCTCAGACATTGGCTGTTACACACTAGGGCTCAACCAAGGGGCGATTGATACCATTTTATGTATGGGAGCGAGTGTCTCTATGGCAAGTGGTTTTAGCATCTCAGACCCAGATAAAGCGGTTGTTTCAACCATCGGCGATAGCACCTTTATGCACTCAGGGGTCGCTCCACTGATTAACGCGGTCTATCAAAACCATAAATTTGTTTTGGTCATCCTAGATAACTCCACTACAGCTATGACGGGTCGCCAAACCACCCCAGAGCGAACCAATCCACATCAAATCGATATTAAACGCATCGTGGAAGGTTGTGGTATTGAATGTCATGAGTATATTTACGAGCCTGATTTAAACAAAACCGTTGATTTCATCAAATCCCTTCAAGAAAAGTATAAAACAGCTACAGCGCCTGTTGTTGCCGTTGTAAGAGAGTTTTGTGTTCTTGATAAAGAGCGCGTTGAAGGGCACTTGGGCAATGCCTTTGTGGAAGTTGATCAAGATAAATGTGTCGCGTGTGATTCGTGTATCACCACCTATAAATGCCCACCGATGCACTACAACGAAGAGGGAAAAGTCGAAATTGACCCATTCTTATGTGCTGGCTGTTCGGCGTGTTTAGACGTCGTATGCCCAACGGATGCATTTGTTGAAGTGAAGGAGAAGTAAGATGAAATATCAAATTGTTATCGCAGGTATCGGCGGACAAGGTGCGGTTTTCTTAGTCAAAGTGTTAAGCATCGCTTCAGCCCTTGCCAATCAAAAATGTTTAGGAACAGAAAATCACGGTATGAGCCAACGCGGTGGTTCGGTGTCGTGTTATGTCAAAATCGGCGATTTTTACGCCCCTGCAATTGATGAAGGGCAAGCCGATTTGCTCATCGCACTTGAGGGTATTGAGGCACTACGCAATGTTCAATATCTCAAAAAAAATGAAGGCACCATCGTCGTCAATGCTGATGCAAAATTTCCAAAGCTAGATTTTGCCACATTTACGATAGATGCTTTTTCAAAGGCGAAGAAAAAAGAGTTCCCCATTGACGCACTAAATGTTTACATGCTAGGTGCAACACTTGCACTTGACCCGCATTTTCCTTTTACATGTAAAGAAATTGAAGAGGCAATTACGCAGATGAATGCCAAAGTAGCTGCGAAAAATATCGCTGTACTGCACCAAGGCATAAACGATGCAAAGGCAAACGCATGATTTGGTCGAAAGAAGAGACACTCCCACGCCATGAATTATCAAAAATTCAAACTCAAAGGCTTCAAGAAAGCGTTGCACGTGTGTATTCCAATGTCCCTTTTTACCAAAATAAGTTCAAAGAACTCGGCATTACGCCCTTAGACATTACATCCATTGACGATATCTCAAAACTGCCTTTTACCAAAAAGCAAGATTTGCGTGACAACTATCCTTTCGGGCTTTTTGCGGTCAAAAAAGATGCTATTGTGCGTATTCACAGCTCCAGTGGAACGACAGGAAAACCCACGGTTGTAGGCTACACCAAATCTGACTTGGACGTGTGGAATGAAGTGATGGCGCGCGTTTTTACGATGGCAGGTGTCACCTCAGAAGATACTTCGCACAATGCTTATGGTTATGGGCTTTTCACAGGCGGTTTGGGGCTTCACTATGGTGCTGAAACGGTGGGTGCAACAGTCGTGCCAAGCAGTGGCGGTTTTACCTCACGTCAGCTTATGCTTATGAAAGATTTTGAAGCGACCGTTTTGACATCAACACCTTCTTTTGCGCTTCATATGGCAGAAACTGCCATCGCTGAAGGCTATGATATACAAAAAGATTTTAAACTCAAATGCGGTATTTTTGGAGCAGAACCCACAAGTCTTGGGCTTAAAGAAGAAGTCGCTCGGGTTTGGGGGATTCACTACTGCGAGATTTATGGGCTTTCTGAAATCATCGGACCGGGTGTTTCAAGCAGTTGTTTTGAAAGTAAAGATTTGCATGTCTTTGAAGACCATTTTTACCCTGAGATTATCGACCCTAAAACGCTTGAAGTCTTACCCTTTGGCGAAAAAGGGGAACTGGTTATCACAAGCCTTACCAAACAAGCGTTTCCAATTATTCGCTACCGTACAGGTGACATCACGACGCTGGATAGAACACCGTGTCGTTGCGGACGCACACATGTGCGCATGAAAAGTGTCATGGGACGGGTCGATGATATGCTCATCGTCAATGGTGTGAACGTCTTCCCATCACAAGTCGAACATGTACTTTCCAATATTCAAGGCATCACGCTCAACTACCAAATCGTTGCGGATAAAAAAGGCTATCTTGACAAACTCGAAATCATGGTCGAAGTCACTGAAGATATGCCGCTGGACAGCATCGGTGCGTTAGAGAAAATCAAAAAAACCATCCAACATGAACTTCTAAACAACCTCTACATTAACGCCGACATCAAGCTCGTTGAGCCAAGAACCATCGAGCGAAGTGTGGGAAAAGCAGTTCGTGTGATTGATAAAAGGAGCTTATAAATGAAATACGACATCAAACAACTCTCCGTCTTTTTAGAAAACAAAGCGGGCGAACTCTCTGATTTTACGCATGTACTCTCCACCAATGGCATCTCCATCAAGTCCATTCTTTTAGCAGACTCCACCGATTTTGGCTTAGTGCGCACCATCGTGGACAATCCTGAAAAAGCCAAAGCGATTTTAGAAGATGCAGGCTTTAGCGTGCGTTTCACCGATGTTTTTGGTGTCAAAATCGAAGACGTGGTAGGTAGTTTTGACAAGGTGGTCGGAACATTGGCAGAGAACAACATCAACATTTTATACACCTATAGCTTTTACGAATCCAACACGGGCATTTTCATCTTTAGCGTGGATAAAGAGCGATTTGAAGATGCTATCAAAGCGTTACAAGCAAAAGGCATTGAAATTTTACATGCCAAACACTTTTACATGTAAGAAGTGAGCGCGTATGACATTTAGCAAAAATGAGAGCTTTTGCCGTGATGAACTTCAAGCGTGGCAATTTAAGCATCTGAAAGAGACCTTGATTCGGGTCTATCATCTCGTTCCTTTTTATAAAAAGCGTTTTGATGAGATGGGTGTTTTGCCAGCGGATATTAAAAGTTTAAGCGATATCGCCAAACTTCCGTTCACCAAAAAGCAAGACTTGCGCGATAACTATCCTTTTGGGATGTTCTCGGTTGACATGGACCAAATCGTACGCATCCACAGCTCTAGTGGCACGACGGGAAAGCCTACTGTTGTGGGCTATACCGAACATGACATGGACGTGTGGGCAGAGGTGATGGGCAGAGTCTTTACGATGGGCGGGCTTACATGTAAAGATATTTTGCAAAACTCCACAGGCTATGGACTGTTCACCGGAGGCTTAGGGTTTCACAACGCTGCTGAGCGCATGAAGATAGCAGTCATCCCAAGTTCCACAGGTTTTACCTCCAGACAACTCTTACTCTTGCGTGATTTTGGCGCAACCGCACTGACAGGAACACCCTCTTTTGCGCTTCATCTAGCTGAAGTAGCTAAAGCTGAGGGGTATGACATCGCCAAAGATTTCAAACTTCGTGTGGGATTTTTTGGGGCGGAGCCTGCCAGTGAAGGGCTTAAAAATGAGATAGCCAATGTCTGGGGAATTGATTATCACGAAGTGTATGGACTCTCCGAAATCATCGGTCCAGGGGTCGCTTCAAGCTGTAAACACTCGCATCTGTTGCACATCAATGAAGACCATTTTTACCCTGAGATTATTAACCCAAAAACGGGCGAGGTTTTGCCAGAGGGCGAACGAGGTGAGCTTGTCATCACCACGCTGACCAAACAAGGCTTACCTATCATTCGTTACCGCACGGGCGATATCACCTCACTTACGCGCATCCCGTGTCGCTGTGGCAGAACACTGGGCAGAATTGAGAGCATCGTAGGAAGAAGTGACGATATGCTTCTCATCAACGGTGTCAACGTCTTTCCATCCCAAATCGAACACGTGCTCTCCAAACAAGAAGGTGTTTCACTCAACTACCAAATCATCGCCGATAAAAAAGGCTTTTTAGATAAACTCGAAGTCGATGTCGAACTGGATGAGCATCTCATTAGTGATGATATCAGCTACCTTGGAAATCTCAAAAAAACCCTTGAACACGCTTTGTTAAACAATCTCTACATCAACGTCGAAGTCAAACTCGTCGCTCCTAAATCGCTTCAAAGAAGTGAGGGAAAAGCGGTGAGAGTGGTGGATAAAAGAGCAAGATAGTTTTTACATGTAAAGTTTTTTGGCTTTACATGTAAAACTTAATTTTCCCCACCATTCTAAAGTTAATAGATTATTTGTCACACTTCTTTTCG
>CAYTVI010000098.1:3253-4476 GCA_964441765.1 uncultured Sulfurospirillum sp. | reverse complement strand
TCTTGGGTTTATTAGCACGAGTGTTGAAGCAATTGAAGATAAAAACATCATCGCTCAAAATGTAGATATCTCTCAAATTTCAGATGAATTTTTATACGAGTTCCAACATGTTCATGAGAAAAAAGAGAGTGATTACTTTAAATCAGGTCTTAATACGCTTGATAACATGATAGGAAGTTTTGAGCCAGGTGATTTGGTGGTCATCGGTGCTCGTCCAAGTATGGGTAAAACTTCCCTTGCCACAACCATAACCAACAGCGCGGATAAAAGAGGCATAGGTGTACTGTTTGATAGTTTAGAGATGCCTCGCAAAAAGCTCTTTCGTAGACTCTTTGCAGAACGTTCAGGTGAGAGCTTGGGTGATTTAAAAAGAGGTGTTATGCGAGTGCCTGAGCAGTTTAATAAAGCATTGCGTGAACTTAGAAATACTAAGAATATTATCGTGCACGATACAAGCTATCTAAGTATTCATCAGCTCATTGCTAAAGCATCAACAGTCTTTAGAAAAAACAAGCATGTTAAGTACTGGTTTATTGATCACATCAGGTACATTAAAAAGGATGGTAAGAAACAAGACCATCTTGAAGTAAGTGAAATGACAAAGATGCTCAAAAAATTTGCAAAAGAACACGGTGCTGTTGTCTTTTTACTCTCTCAGCTCAATCGTAGCAATGAAACAAGCCAAAACAAGCGCCCAACGCTTAATGCCTTAAGAGATAGTGGCGCAGTTGAAGAAGATGCTGATATCGTCCTAGCACCGCATCGTGAGAGCTATTACAATCGTAATGACCCATCTATGCCCGAAAAACCAATCAATGAAGCTGAAATCATCGTACTCAAAAATCGTGATGGTGAATGCGGCATTGCTAAGTGTTGGTTCAATGGACCAACAACATCATTTAGCTCATATGTTTCTTGTACTGTGCACGTTTATAGCGAGCCTAAAATTGATATGGGTGTCATATAATGAATACCAACGTTAGAATGGGATACATAAGTGTACCAATAGACTACATACGAGAGCTTAAAAATAGTGGTAAAAGAGATAAGGCACGTGCATTTATGGAATACTTCGATGATATGGATACGAACAGTATCAATGCCTTTTCTTTTTATGCTCATTCGTGGGATATAAGTAAAACACAAACACAAGCATGGATTAGAGAATTTAAGAATGAGATTGAGCGTTTTTTTAATTTTTGGCTGATAAAAAATTCAAGACA
>CAYTVI010000098.1:2791-3234 GCA_964441765.1 uncultured Sulfurospirillum sp. | reverse complement strand
CTGTTCAAAATTCGACCGACCGACAGCCGACCGATGACCGACCGATTGACACGCTTAAAACACCGATAATATCGACCTCACAAAAAAATGACCGACCGATGACCGACCGACAACCGACCGAAGCTTTTAATTTAAATAATAATAACAATAGCGCACGTGTAAATTTTTACGATCCTGAGTTTGAATCTATGTACCTAACATGTAGAAATTTTTATAAGAACGCAGGGAAAAAAGAGGATTCTTATGAAGAATATATGGCTAATCATATTCATATCAGCCATAAAGAGATGACTTATGCATATATGATGCATGTAAACGACCCACAATGCAAAGGCAAATTCTATAACCTTGCAAACTTTATGAAGAACCAAATCTACATCGCGTATCTGTTACCACGTATTAGAGTGATGAAAGATGGGAAAATGCTTGAAGGTTGGTATGAC
>CAYTVI010000098.1:0-2732 GCA_964441765.1 uncultured Sulfurospirillum sp. | reverse complement strand
CAAAGAAAGGTTTAGAGAGAAGGTAACCAAAGGTGAGATAGTAATACTCCCACAGATGAAGGCAGCGGTATGAAAGGAGACAGTATGTTTTTAGATGGAGAAATATTAGGGTCATTTTTAGCTACATTCTTTTGTTTAAATAGACAATATTTTTCAAAAGCATACAGAGAAAAATTTAAAATCAATGTTCAAATGAGAGAAGTAAATGGGTTTGTTTTTGTCAAAGTACCTACAGAAGTAAGAGCGCTTTTAGATGATGGATTTATTGCAAGAAAAATTGAAGACACTGATTTAGCACCATACGAATATAAATTTGAATTATCAAAAGATTGTGTAATAGGATTTTGGAAATGATACGAAAAAGAATTTGTCCAATCCACGGACAATACAACATAGCAGAAGGTGAAATAGGATGCCCTACATGTAAGAAGCATTCAACCAAGAAATATGGCAAAGACTACCGAAACCAAGAGAACGACAAGTTTTATCATAGCAGGGAATGGAAAAGAGTTAGAGGCCTTCAACTCTACAAGTATCCATTGTGTGCTATGTGTCAACATCCTGCCACTATCGTAGATCATATCATAGAGATAAAAGATGGTGGTGCAAAGCTAAGTTTATCAAATCTCCAAAGTCTTTGCACTTCATGCCACAACACAAAAACATCAGAACAAAAACAACATAGGGGAGGGGACATCAAATCTCTACAAACGAGCACCTCTTACACCGACACTCCTCCCAATTTTTCACAGAAACCAATATCGAGGGGTGGGCTTAATGATTAATTGGGAAAGTTTAAAAGTTGAAATTGAGGGAAGTACCAAGTCTATACGTGCAATAGCGAAAGAATACGGGACAAGTCACACTACAATCAACAAAAAAATCAAAAAAGAAAAATGGAAGCGTTATGCGCCTCCTGTAACAATTCCACAAAATGATGTGGAAATAATGAAACCTTATTCTCAAATTTTAGGACAAACTGCTCTTAGAAAAATTGAAGAAATTAAAAAAGAACTTGGAAAAAACTATAGCAATGTTGATGAGCCTTTAATCGTGATGTATGCAAAATCATATGAACATTACATGAGACTCGAAGCAATAATTTTAAAAGAAGGGTATGTATGTTTTTCTCCAAAAACTGGTGCATCATATCTAAACCCAAACTTTAATGCTTTGCAGTCTGTCCAAAAAACGCTAGTGACAATTGCTAATCAGCTAGGACTTTCAATGATTAGTCGTAAACAGTTGGGATTAAAACTTGGAGATGATAGAAAAGAAGAACCAAGTTTGTTTGATTTAGTTACTCAAGTAAATGATGAAATGGCAAATATCGATGTCTAAACCTTACTACGAAAAAACGTTTGAGCGTCACAAAAGAGACTTAGAAGCAATAGAAAGTGGCAAAAGAAGTGACATTCGCTTTAACAAAAAGTTAGGTTTTGCCTATGTGGCTATCATTCAAAAATTAAAACACTACAAAGGTGAGCTTGCAGGACAGTTTATTAAACTCGAAGAGTGGCAAATAAAGGCTATTGTTATCGCAATGGGATGGGAAAAAAAGAACTCAAAAGGACAATGGGTAAGAAGGTTTAACACTCTTTTTTGGTTTATGCCTCGTAAGCAAGGTAAAACGATTATGGCCAGTGGATTAAGTATAGCTGATGTTTTACTTCGTGGAGAGCAGGGCGGTGAAGTGGTTTATTTTGCAACAAAACGTGCTCAGGCAAAGTTGGCATGGGATGGCACTGAAAAAATGCTCATGTCTCATTCTGAACTCAAAGAGTATACAAGAGAAGCCTATTCAAGACTTACACTCACAAAGAATGATACTACTTTTACAACGCTTGGAAGAGATAGCGATACCGAGGATGGGTTAAACGTATCAATAGGTGTTGCAGACGAGCACCATGCTCATCCTGATGATAGTCTATGGGATGTTGTAAAGAGTTCGCAGGGCGCTAGAAAACAGCCTCTGATGATTTCAATTACCACAGCAGGATTTAAAATAGAAGGACCAGCCTATCAACTTTACACTTACGCAAAAAAAATTCTTGATGGAGTAATAGAAGATGATAGCGTTTTCGCATTTGTTTGCGAAGCAGACCCCGAAGATGACCCTTTTAAAGAAGAAACATGGATAAAAGCAAACCCTAATTACGGTGTGAGTATAGATAAAGATGAGTTTGCTCGTGCTGCACAAGAGGCATATGAGCGCCCCGATAAGCTTAACAACTTTTTAGTAAAAAGGCTCAACAGGTGGACCACTGCTGCAGAGTCTTATCTTCCTTATGACAAATGGATGGCATGTAAAGGTGAATTGGTGCCATTTAAAAGCAATGTAATTGGAAACGATTTATCCGTTAGCGATGATTTTAGTGCAAAAATATTGACGTATAGAGAAAATGGAATTATCTACATAAAGTCTAAGTTTTACATACCCGAAGCAAACATACAGGACAGAGAAAGAGAACTTAAAGTTCCTCTATCTAGTTGGGTAAAGAGTGGGTACATTACTGCGACACCAGGGACGAGCATAAACTACGACTATATTATCAAAGACATTGAAAATGACCTTACAATATCTGAGGCTTTTTGCTACGATCCCTATAAAGCAGCAGTAATCGTCAATAGGCTAGAAAGCGAACACGGATTTGATTCATGTATACCCATTCGTCAAGGATTTTTAACGCTTTCATCCGCTACAAAATACCTTCTTGACCTTATAAAAGAAG
>CAYTVI010000097.1:0-5147 GCA_964441765.1 uncultured Sulfurospirillum sp. | reverse complement strand
TTAAACGTTGGGCTGAACGATTCAAAATTGTGGTATCGACACCTTTTTCTTTTAGAATCATTGCAATGGCTTTAGCTGTTCCACCCGCTCCTAAGATAAGGGCATTGTTAAGCATTCCAAAAGAGGCAATGGATTGATAGAAGCCTTCAGCATCGGTGTTATAACCTATGACACGTGTGCCTTCTCTCACTAAAGTATTGACCGCGCCAATGTTTCTAGCAATGCCTCGCACTTCATCACACCCCTCAAAGGCAACTTCCTTGTGAGGAACGGTAACATTAGCGCCTTCTAGATGAAGTGTATGAAAGGTTGAAAAAAGAGTTGAAGGCTCAATGATGGGAAAACGACCATAACAGCAACCATCGAGATTGAGCGCTTGAAAGGTAGCATTGTGAAGACGAGGGGATATAGAGTGGCTTACGGGGTTTCCAAAAAGTCCAAAGAGTAGCAAAGGACTACTCTTTCAAATCATCAAGTGAGCTTGTCATCGCTCCTAGTTTGTTGGTGACTTCTAAATACTCAAGTTCAGGTTTGCTATCAGCCACGATACCCGCACCCGCTTGGAAAATAATTTTTTCATCATCAAGGTAGGCGGTGCGGATGATGATGCCACTGTCCATATTGCCATCAAATCCAAAATATCCTACTGCCCCACTGTAAAAGCTACGTTTTGTTCCCTCAAAATCGCTGATGAGCTCCATCGCACGAATCTTTGGTGTTCCTGTCATCGTTCCTGCGGTAAAGGTAGCAGCAAAAAGGTCAAACATATCGTATTTGCTATCCAATGTGGCTTCAATATCGCTGACCAGATGCATGACATGGGAGTAGCGTTCCACACGCATCATATCCTTTACACAGACACTGCCCACTTTGGCAACACGTCCTAAGTCATTACGCCCCAAATCAATGAGCATCAAATGTTCAGCTCTCTCTTTTTCATCGCCTAAAAGCTCTGCTTCATACGCTAAATCTTTTTCATACGTTTTACCCCGTTTGCGTGTTCCAGCAATCGGGCGCAAAATAATACGACCATCTTTGAGCCCCACCATCACTTCAGGCGAGCTTCCAATAATCGCAAACTCAGGATAAGAGAGATAAAACATATACGGAGATGGATTTTTTTGACGTAAAATGCGGTAAAAGCTTAATCGGTCAATTTTAGCGTATTGTGTGAAGCGATTTGACATTAAAATCTGAAAAACATCACCGCTTAAAATCATCTCTTTGGAGCGTGCAACCATATCAAAAAATTGGTCTTTGCTAAAAGCAAACGTTCCTTTTGCTTTATCGACAACACTTTTTTGAATAGGGATGTGGGTGTGAGGCTCTTTTAAAACAGCTTCAATGGCATCCATCTGTAAAGCAATGGATGGTACGAAAGTGCTGAGTGTCAAAGTGTTTGATTTATGTGAAAAGGTACACACTAGTTTTGGGCGCATAAGGTCGATATCAGGGATGTTGATATCGTCTTTTAAGCCATCCATATGAGAGCGAAGGCGAGGCTCAAAAATTTTTACTGCATCATAGCCAATATAACCGATGAACCCATCGACAAAACCAACACCTAATTCTTGTGCTTGAGCTTTGTAAGAGGCTTGGTCTATGAGCGCATAGCGCTGTTTGAGAAATTTAAAAGGGTTTTCTCCAATATCATACGACACACCATTTTCGTCAATATGGACACTTTTATCGTGTTGGTGAATGATGCGCTCACGTGCTCCAATAAAAAGAAAACTAAAATTGCCTTCCGAATTATTGATAGCACTTTCCAGTAAAAAGGAGAGCTCCCCCTTAAAATGTTCCTGCAATTTTGCAAAAATCGTAATAGGGGTAAGCTGATCAAAAAGCAGTTTACGAGAGGCAAGCACTTATTTTATCCTGTATATAAAAGCGTTTTTATTAAGGCTCGCACGTACTGAAACAAGAGCATTTTGTGCATCTTCCGACTTCGCATACGGTCCAATTAAAATTTTGGTGACATTATTTCCATTGACAACGGTTTTGTAGAGGCGATATTCAAAACCTTTGGATTTAATATCATTTAGAACTTTTTGCTCAGGAGTGGTAGCAACTGCTCCAACTTGGATGTAAATACCAGCATCAGCACTTGTACTTTGTTGGCTTACAGGCGCAGGTGCTTCTTTAGGTTTTGCAACCTCTTTTTTTACACTCTCCTCTTTAGGCTTCGTTTCTGTTACCTTAGGTGTTTCGCTCTTGATAGGTGCAGTTGTTTGTGTTGCACTCTCTTTTACTTTTGCCTCTTCTTGTTTTTGGGCTTCTTTTTCTTTGAGCGTCTTAATCATCTCCTCAAAACTCTCTTTTTTAGGGTTTTCTTCAATGATAGGAACTTGCTTAAAGAGCTGGTCGTCTTTTGTCACAGGTGCTTCTTGTGCACTAGGTTCTGGAGGCAAAATAAGCTTGGAAGTCTCTTTACTTGGCTCTTTATTCATCATTTTCATACTAGCAAGTGCTACTAAAAAAACAAGAATTAAAAAGGCCACCAAAATAAGGATGCGTTTGAGCTTGAGTGTTTTATTGTCACCTTTTTCAAGGACAATATCACTGAGTTCGTTTCTATTTTCCATTCAAATCTCCTTTTATACGACTACATATGCTTCGACCATGAAGCACCTCTTTCTTTTTGATACAAATCATACGGCAATGCTAAGATGTTAAACTCCCTTGGAAGTTCTTGCGTAGGAAACATACGCCACTCTCTTGGAAGCTTTTGGGACAGCTTCGCTGAGAGCATCTTTGCGATTTGATACCCTTCTTGCAATGTGGTATGACCTTTATGTACATAAAGATGCAAATGCCCCTCAGTTTTACTTTTATATGCCGTAAAATTGATGAATCCCTCTTCTCTAAGCAAAAGTTGTGCCCTATGCCAAAAGCGTTCAGTATTTCGACCATTATAATCAAAAACAATATTTTCTACTTTGTCAAAACGGTTAATCAAAGAATGTGCAACGGTGATTTTTCCATCAAGATGATCTTTTATGACACTATTGGTTAATGTTTGATTGATACGCTCGTATTTATCAAAAAAGACTCTTCCGTTAAAGTCCACTTTTTGAACGATAGTATCGCGTTTGATCCAGTAGTGATCACTCACCATCTTGATTAAAGAGACATCAATATTGTACATTCATTTCTTCCTAATACGTTGGTCTGTCGTAAATGATGAATGCACTGGCAAGTGTTTTCATCTCTTCTTTTATTTTTACATGTAATGATTCATCTTCAATATTATCAAGCACATCTGCGATTTTGTTAGCGATGATTTCAAACTCTTTTTCTTTCATACCACGCGCTGTGAGGGCAGGTGAGCCTATTCTAACACCGCTGGTGACAAATGGACTGCGTGTTTCGCCTGGAACTGTGTTTTTATTGACGGTGATACCTGCGCGTCCAAGGGCTAAGTCGGCATCTTTTCCGCTAAAAGGCTTATTTAAAAACGATACAAGCACAAGATGATTGTCTGTTCCACCACTCACGATATCATAGCCTCTTTTGATGAGTACATCAGCGAGTACTTTGGCATTGGCTTTGACTTGTTTGGCATAGACTTTCCACTCAGGTTTTAAGTTTTCAGCAAAACCAACTGCTTTACCCGCAATGACATGTACCAATGGACCACCTTGGATACCAGGGAAAATAGCGCTATTGACTTTTTTTGCAATCTCTTCATCATTGGTTAAAATGATACCTCCACGAGGACCACGGAGCGTTTTATGCGTTGTCGAAGCAACCACATGACAATGAGGGAATGGACTTGGATGCTCTCCAGCTGCTACAAGACCTGCGATGTGTGCGATATCGGCAAAGAGGTATGCACCTACTTCATCGGCTATTTCTCTAAATTTGGCGAAGTCTAGTTCTCTTGGATAGGCACTGGCTCCACAAATAATCATCTTTGGTTTAACGATATGAGCAATTTCTCTGACTTTATCGTAGTTAATGCGACCATCCAGTTCAACGCCATAAAAAAAGCTAGAATAGGTCTTTCCCGAGCTACTGACTTTTGAGCCATGTGTAAGGTGTCCGCCGTGACTTAAATCCATACCTAAGATTTTGTCAAATGGATTGAGTAGCGCTTGATAAACACCTTGGTTCGCTTGGGAGCCAGAGTTTGGCTGTACGTTGGCGTATTTGCATCCAAAAAGTTCACACACTCTATCAATGGCGAGTTGCTCAACCTCGTCTGCAAACTCACAACCACCGTAGTAACGTTTTGCAGGATACCCTTCGGCATATTTGTTGGTAAACACACTTCCCATCGCTTCCATAACGGCAGGGTAGGTAAAGTTTTCACTAGCAATCATCTCTAAGTGATCACATTGACGGTGAAGTTCTTTTTCAACTAAATCATAAACAGCAGGATCAACCGTTTTTAAAATACTCATTTTTTATTCCTCATCTTTTTGTGTTTGTTCATCGGATTCATTTAAAGGCTTCATGGCAGGGAAAAGAATAACATCTTTGATAGACTGCTCATTGGTAAGAAGCATGGTGAGTCTATCAATTCCAAGTCCTTGTCCTGCCGTTGGAGGTAAACCGTATCCAAGTGCGTAGACATAGTCTTCGTCCATTTCATGTGCTTCATCATCTCCGCCAAGCTTTTTTTCAAGCTGTTTTGCAAAGCGCTCGTATTGATCAATTGGGTCATTGAGCTCATTAAATCCATTAGCAATTTCACGCCCAGCGATAAAAAGTTCAAATCGTTCTGCAATGTCTGGATGAGTCTCGCTACGACGTGCAAGTGGGCTAATCTCAATAGGATAATCCATAATAAAGGTTGGGTCTATCAGCTTTTTTTCCACAAACAGATCAAAGAGTTCTTCATAGAGTTTTCCAAGGCTTAAGTTCTTTTCGACACTCAACCCTTTTGATGTGATATATTCAACGATGGCATTACAATCATCTAAAATAGCATCGGGGACACCGCCAATTTCACTTAGGGCTTGTCTGAAACCTATTTTTTTGAATGGCTTTGAAAAATCAATTTCCATCTCCCCATAAGGAAGCTTTCTTGGAAGTTTGAGCTTTTTTAAGAGAACTTCAAACATCTCTTCTGTCAAACGCATCAAGTCATGGTATGTGTGATACGCCCAGTAAAATTCTATCATGGTAAATTCTGGGTTATG
>CAYTVI010000096.1:0-5228 GCA_964441765.1 uncultured Sulfurospirillum sp. | reverse complement strand
GCGGCAAAACGTGTGTGTGAAATAGCACTTGATAGCGCGTATAATTTTAGAAATATTCTCAATGAAAAAGCCGTACGCAATGCCTTTGCGGTCGATATGGCGATGGGTGGAAGCTCCAATACGGTGCTTCATATGTTAGCCATTGCTAAAGAAGCAGGGGTTAATTTTAATATCAAAGATATCAATGATATCAGTCAAAAAGTTTCTCACATCGCTAAAATCTCTCCTTCTCTTTCAACGGTGCACATGGAAGATATCAACCGTGCTGGTGGTGTGAGTGCGGTGATGAAAGAGATGAGTCGTCGTGATAACGGAGCACTTTTCTTGGATAATCTCACGGTTACGGGTGAGACTATTGGTGAACGCATTGTAGGAGCAAGTATTAAAGATGAAGCGATTATCCATACACTTGAAAATCCTTACTCAAAAGTGGGTGGACTTGCGATTTTATTTGGTAACTTAGCATTAGAGGGTTGTGTCATCAAAACAGCAGGGATTACGGGTGCGCGTCAATTTACGGGACGTGCGGTCTGTTTTGACTCACAACAAGAAGCACTCAGTGGTATTGTAGGTGGAAAAGTGAAAAAAGGCGACGTGGTTGTCATTCGCTATGAAGGACCTCGTGGAGGGCCTGGTATGCAAGAGATGTTAGCGCCTACGAGTTTAATCATGGGAATGGGCTTGGGAGCAGATGTAGCCCTTATCACCGATGGACGTTTTTCAGGAGCGACAAGAGGTCTTAGTATCGGCCATGTAAGCCCAGAAGCGGCTGAGGGCGGTATGATAGGACTTTTAAGAGATGGCGATACGATTCATATCGATGTGGACGCGTATACTATCGACGTGGAGCTCAGCGATGAAGAGATAGCCAAGCGAAAAGTGGCATTTGAACCCAAAGTCAAAGAAATCAAAGGTAGTTGGCTTAAACAATACCGCCTCCTTGTAACCAATGCCAGCAGTGGTGCAGTTTTAAAAACTGAGTTTTAATGAGCGATTTTTTAAATTTATTGCTTCAACACACCATCACAATGATGGCGATTGTGGATCCTTTAGGAGTGAGTGCGATTATGCTCTCACTCTTACCTCAAAGTACGACCAAAGAGCAGATGAATGCGATAGCTTTAAAAGCGACCATGAGCATCGTCGTGGCGTTTATTGTGGTGTTACTCACGGGTAATTTTTTGCTCAATCTTTTTGGCATCGAAATCGATTCACTTAAAACAATGGGTGGTATTGTGCTCTTACTCACCGCTATTAAGATGGTGCAAGGCTCTTTGGAAGACAAACAACAAAGTGATGAAGAGCGTCAAGAAGCCATTGCTAACGATGCGTTTGCAGTGATTCCTTTGGGGATTCCTATCACGTTTGGACCTGGGATTTTTGCAACCATCATTATTTTGCGTGGGCAAAGTCACGATATGCCTTCCATCTCGGCGCTCATTTTAGCCTATGCGATTGTGGCGCTCAGTGTTTATTTGGCGTTTAAAAATAGCATTTATATCCGAAAATATCTAGGGATTACAGGGCAAAAAATCGTCACGCGTTTGATGGGGCTAATTGTTGGAGCCATTGCGGTGCAGTTTATCGTGGGTGGTATTAGCGTACTCGTTAAACATTACATGTAAAAAGGAAGTGTGATGAATCAAGGTGGTTGGACGTGTCCGCATGATAGGCAAGGTGTGTGCGATATCATCAAAAAAGAGTGTGACCCAGGTGATAAGGGGTGTGTTTTGTATGGAAAAGCAAAATTTTCCTCAGAAGATTCCCCTTCCAATGAGGCGTTTGAGAAGAGGATGGAGCGTAAGATGCGTAAGCTTTTAAATGGAGAAGACCCCACTGAAGAGTGAAGTTACTTTTTCCATGAGATAAGCTCGACACCTATCGTTGTTTCAAAAGCGATGTTGCCCTTCTCATTTTTCAAGGTCTCTAAAATGGCTTTGACACACTTTATATCAGGTGTGAGATTGTTGATTTCAAAGTGCCATAAAACCGAAGATAGTGCTTTTTCATACGTTTTTACATGTAAGGTTTTTTCTTCGATGTATTCGCTTTCATATGTTATTGCGACCTGTTCTAACCATGCACGCAATTTTTCTGAACCAGCAGGAACATTGAGCGCTTTGCCATGGGCTTGAAAGATAGGGTCAAGCAAGGTGGACTCACGTTTTCCTCCCCAGCCTAAAAAGACACACGTTTCACGTGCGTAATGGTGCATTTTCTCAAAATCAGCATTGCTCTCAAATGCGGGCGACATGGAAGAAAAGACGATGTCAAAGTTTTTATCATTTGCAAAATCACTCCATGTGTTACATGTAAAGGTGAATTTTTTATCCAAACCTTCTTTGATAGCATCTTCACGAAGAATGTTTAGCATCTCTTGGGAAAAATCAAGTGCGTTTACATGTAAAGCATTGTTGGCAATGTGTAGCGTATAAACACCCGTCCCACAGCCAATATCTAAAACACTTTTTTGCTTAAATGTGATACCTCTTTGCGCAATTTTTCCTAAAATCAGGCTTTGAAAAGAGTGTGGGTCATGAGAAAAGCGGGTATAACTTTCCGCTTTTTTATTCCAAATGGAAGGATCTTTTTTTTTCATGGCTTAAGCAAGGCTTGGTTTATATCCGATACGATACCCACCCCAATGGCGACCTTTGACATAAATGGGCATCGAAATATCGTGCATGACAGAGCCATCTTCTCTACGATACGTTTGCAATAAGACGCGTTTTTCATGATTTGCTCCTCTAACCCCTTGGTCGGTGAAAATACGCTTTGAACGGTTACCAAAGAGGTCTTTTTGATAATCCCCTGTAAGTGGTGCACGTGCGTTATGGGTCGAGATGTAGCCTGATTTGTGTTGTGCAACGGAGTAGTAGGTGTTGGAATGTTCTTTTACAATGGTATCAACAATCGCTGGAAAGGTTTGGTCGGTAAAGGCATCATAGCGTGAAGTGTATTTTTGCGGATTTGTGTTCGCGATGGGCTTAAAGTTGGTATCAAAAATATCATCAACGCTGAGTTTGCCACTTTCAATGGCACTTTCAAAAATCGCTTCAATACTCTTTTTGCCCCATAAACAAAGCGCGTACATCTTTTCATGGTATTCATCCATCGCAAACGCACTTAAACTCTCGTGTGCGGCTTCAGCCCCTGTGATAATGGCTTTGGTTTGACCCGATATCTCTTTCATCTCTTTCGTACCCGATTCGAGTTGTTCGCTGATTTTACCAATGGCATCTCGAATCGTTAAAAGTTGGTCGGAGTTGTAGTCTGAACTCTTGGCGATAGAGGAGATTTGCTCTTCGATTTTCTCAGCATTGGTGATGAATAGTTTGATTTCATCACCCACATTTTGGACTTTTTCACTGGCACGATTGACCTCATTGCGCAAGGCTTCGATACTTGAGAAGACATCGTTGGTGTCTTGTTGAATTTGCTTGACAATGATGGTGACTTCGCCTGTGGATTTGGATGTGCGCTCGGCTAAGCTTCTCACTTCATCCGCCACAACGGCAAAGCCTCGTCCATGTTCTCCCGCGCGCGCGGCTTCGATAGCGGCATTAAGGGCTAACAGATTGGTTTGGTCAGCGATGTCGTCAATAACTGTTGTGACGTTTTGAATCGTGATAGATTTTTCCCGTAAATCATTGACTTTTGAAGAGGCATCGGCAGTTTGGGCATTGATAGTGTTCATCTTTTGGATGATTTCATTGAGTTCTGCGATACTTTTTTTGCTCTCGCTCATGGAGAGTTTTGCAAACGTGGAAGCTTCTTGGGAATTGGTACTGACACGATTGACGTGTTCAAAAATATTTTGGGCTGAGGCTGAGATTTCTGAGATCCCCTGAGCTTTTTCTTCGAGTTTTTTAGACATCGTATCGATAGAGAACATCAGTTGTGCGGTTGCAATGGAGTTTTTCCCCGCACTTTGAGAGTAGTTTTCGCTTAAGTGGGTTAAAATGCCCAAGAGTGTGTAGATTTTTTGAAATAAAGCGCCGATAAATGGATAGTTTTGGCTTACATGTAAAAAAGTTTGCTTAGTCGCTTCACGCTCACTTTTCTCACGAGCTTCTAGTTTTTCAATAGTTTCAAAAGCATTTTGTAGAGGTTTGAACAGTAAAAAATAAAAACTCCCAAAAGCACTTAAAAGAATGACAAATCCTATCAGTGCAATCATCACAGGGTTAGAGATAAAATAGGCAAGAACAACCAATCCAGCAAAAAAAAGAGTAAAAAGAGTTGCGAGTTTCATAAAATAGCGATGTAACATAGTGTAAAACCTTTACATGTAAAAGTGGTATAGAGCCTATAGAGTATCAAATTTCATATGATAATGGTATGAAATTGAAAAAAAAGTCACTGTGTAAAAGCGAAAAATGCGTACTTTTTACACGCGTGGCAAAAAGCAAAAAATTAGGCTAAAATTTCACATAAAATTTTTAGGAGAAGAGAGTGTCAAGTACCTCAAAATATACCAAAATCAACAGTCTAAAATCCGTTAAAAAATGCCTTTTCCCTGCCGCAGGATATGGCACACGCTTTTTACCAGCTACCAAAGCGATGCCTAAAGAGATGTTACCCGTTTTAACTAAGCCTTTGATTCAATACGGTGTGGAAGAAGCGGTGAGTGCAGGTATTGATACCATGGCGATTGTAACAGGTCGTGGAAAAAGAGCGATTGAAGACCACTTTGATGTGAGCTATGAGCTTGAGCACCAAATTAAAGGAACATCTAAAGAGAGCTATTTGACGGAAATTCGTGAATTAATTGATAATTGTACCTTTAGTTATACCCGTCAAGTGGAGATGAAAGGCTTGGGTCATGCGATTTTAACAGGGCGAACACTTATCGGTGATGAGCCATTTGCCGTTATTTTAGCGGATGACTTGTGTGACAACGATGAAGATGAACCTGTTTTAAAACAGATGGTAGAAGTGTACGAAAAATACCGTTGTTGTGTCGTTGCTATCGAAGAAGTGCCACGCGATGAAACCAATAAGTATGGTGTGATTGCAGGACGTATTGTGGATGGTAATGAATCAGTACTCCGTGTTTCAAACATGGTGGAAAAACCAGACCCAAAAGATGCTCCAAGTAACTTAGCGATTATTGGTCGTTATATTTTAATTCCTGAAATTTTTGAAGTGATTGAGAACACCAAGCCTGGAAAAGGTGGCGAAATCCAAATCACAGATGCCCTCTTAGAACTGGCAAAACAAGGCAA
>CAYTVI010000095.1:2144-5432 GCA_964441765.1 uncultured Sulfurospirillum sp. | reverse complement strand
GAAATTATATATCCACTCTCCTTAAAATAAGGTTAAAATGTGGAGGAATCACAAAATATGTGTATAGCCACTCTCTGGCTCTATCGCAATAACGATTTCATCGCCATTATTCGCGCTACTCTGTGGATTTGTACATGCAACCTTACATAACTTAATCGTGATCCTTGAACTCGCTAAACGATTTGTACTACTCGTCAATGAGGTAATTGCACCTCTATACGGTCTTCCTAATGAATCAAAGATAACTCTCGTCGCGGTTGAGCCCGTATTGCCCCCTGCAATTGAAAGGCCTACAATTCCATATGTTTTTTTTAAATCTAGTTTTGGGTTAATATAGCGATCTTTATCATTATCAAAAGAAGTGTATGTTGTTCCAATTAAATATTGCGTAGGATTTAAGGGGTCACGAGCAACTTCGCTATAAGGCGAATTAAAATTAGCACTTGGATTACCATCGTAAGTCGATTTAGTGCTATCAGAGATAATAGAATACGACACTGTACCATTAGCTGTTGTTGAGAAGAAAATATGCCAACGGCCTTTATACCATTCTCGTGATTCCAATAAACGAGAAGCAGCACTTCCTTCTTTAGACATTTCTGGATTTGGTACAAACTTATCATCAACCATTGCTAAATGTTGTGTATATCGTATATGACTCACCAATTGATCAGCGGCTTCACGAAGTGTGTTTCGCTCAAAACTAGAGCTTATCACAAAAGAGAGGATTCCTACGATGACAATCACAAAGACTAGTTCAATCATTGTAAAAGCATTTTTCATTGGTTTATCCTATACGATAGAGATAAAATGTTTTTACAACTACGCCATAATAAGTGATATCAATTTGTTCGTATCCCTCTTCTATCTCTTTATGTGAGAGTAGTTTATAAATACCACCTCGCTCAATGTCGTAAAATTTTAATCGTAATGCCATCCGTTCATCTTTAACTAAGACTTTAGTGATACCTTTGGCTTTAAGTTCTTCTGCTAATTCTTTTGCCACATGATATTTCACCGCAAAGTGTTTTGTGGGCTCATCCATTAATGTATAGAGTGGCTGATGCAAATAACTTGCCAACGTATTTAAAAATAACGAACTAAGGACTATAGCGAAGAAAAGTGTATGGAGCTTTCTAAAAGCAGGCAGTCTCACTCGATAACTGTTGAAAAAAACTTTTATCATTAAAGGAATGGCTAAAACAACAAAAGGGGCAAAGTCCTCAAGCAATAATTTTTGCCTTAATGACAAAATCAAAGAGACGACCAAAGAGAAAAATGAGATATACCACAACAAATTTTTCTCTTCTTTAATCAAAATACGATACATCGCATAAATAAAATACAAAAAGAGCAACGGTGAAAAGACAGCCGCGTAAATACCTAAAGTATCAACAAAATAGCCTTTGGGTTTTCCACCTGTATCAAATCCATAAAGGTACATTGATGCACCAAATAAAATCAAGGTTAAGAGCAAAAGGTCTATCTTTCGATTGGCAAGAGCATAGACAAATAAAGCAATGTAGAAGATAGCAAAAGAGTTGTCAATAAAAAGTGATAAAATCAAAACAGCATGAGATGCTATTTTGTATTCTAGCAGATAGAGGTATGTAAAAAGCAATGTAATAAAAATGACAACCACACTGTTATTGACAAGCAAAGCAACACTATTCACCCCAGGTAAAAAGGCATAAATTGCTATGGAAAGTATTCTGTCGAAACGCTTTTTAAGGAAAATCTTACCTATTTTATAGAGGAGTACCATTGAAGCTAAATGAAGCAGTATAAAGGGTAAACGCAATGTAAAATCACTTTTACCAAACCATTCAGTAGAATAAAGTGCTAAATAGTGTGCAATGTTGGTTTGGCTAAAAAAGATATCCGCTTCATCTGCACTGATGGATAAGGTTTGCGTACCATACGTCAACATACCACCACTGAGGAGCAAAATAAGGATTAAATAAAGTCTTTCTCTCATAGTTTTAAAAAGTTATTTAAGATGGCATGCCCATGTTCGCTTAAAATCGATTCGGGATGAAACTGCACACCGTAAATTTGTTTGCCTTTGATTTCAAGTGCCATCATCTCATGGTCATCAGTACTATACGCCGTAGGAATAATTACATCGGGAAGATTTTCTTGCTCCACGATGAGCGAATGGTAGCGTGTCGTAGTAAATTCTTCAGGCAATCCTTCAAAAAGGCAACTGTTGTGAAGCTGCTTGGTTTGGGAGGTTTTGCCGTGCATCATACGTTTGGCTCGCACCACTTTACCGCCAAAGGCTTGACCAATGGCTTGATGTCCTAAACAAATACCAAGAATTGGGATTTTACCACTAAAATGTCTAATCACATCCAAACTCACCCCAGCTTCATTAGGGGTAGCTGGGCCTGGAGAGATGATGATTTTTTCTGGATGAAGCGCTTCTATCTCTTCGACGCTCAATTCATCGTTGCGAATAACTTTTAAATCAGCCCCGAGTTCTAGGCAATACTGAACGATGTTGTACGTAAAACTATCATAATTGTCTATCATTAAAACCATATCTCTTGTTTCCTCGCGTAAAGTGTAAAAATCATAACACTATTTTGCTTAAATGCGCAAAAAGCCATGTGAGGGCAAGTAAATCCGCACTGCCTCCAGGGGAGAGATGTCGTGCAATCAAGTCTTCATCAAATGCACGCAAACACGCATCTAAACTCTCTGGCTCATTCTTTACATGTAAAAGTATTTCGTGTGCTTTGGTTTGAACATACCGTAGTCCTTCAATACCTCCGCGTGACCATATTGTGCTATCATCCAGTCGTTCCATAAGCCACAAAAGAGTCATTTTAAGAGCCTTTTCTTCACCTACGTCTGTTTTTTGCGTTTCAAAAAAGGGCAAACTCCCCTCACACACCAAGGCAAATCCGCTTTGCGCAATACCTCTGATGCCCAGACTTCCTGTCTCATAAAAAAACCGTGCCCCTGCACTTGTGGGATGAGAAAGAAGTAAATCTTTTTCCACCAAACCCTCGCACAGTTTAGCAATTTCGTCTTGGATATTTTTACATGTAAAAGACTTTTGCTTCTCTTTAAGTGTTGAAAGTGCGCCACATGTCAAGGCTAAACAAAAGACCATGCCCTTGTGGGTGTTGATGCCATTTGTGCCATCAAACATGGCTTTTTCACATGCCACCCCGATAGAACGCAAAGTATCAAAGCTCAAAGGTCTGGCTTCTAAAAACTGTGCAATGTAAGGCTTGATAGCTCGAATACTAGTATAAAAGGTATGGATGTCCATATCAT
>CAYTVI010000095.1:0-2044 GCA_964441765.1 uncultured Sulfurospirillum sp. | reverse complement strand
TGCGCTAAAAGCTCTTTTTGCTTTTGCGCACGCCTTTCTTTATTAGCTAAAATGGCTTCTAAGGTGGTCGGTTTATCTATCATCTACGCCAATTGTCGAACCACATCGATGATAGAACCATCACGGTAGCGAATGACTGCCACGACTTTGTCGGTGTAGGCTATCTCTTGAGGCTCACCACATAAAGCGATGGCACGCTCATAGAGCTCTTGCATATCGACCACTTCAAGCCCTGCTTTTTTAAGTTTAGCACGAAGTTCCACATGTTTTGGATTGACCGCTATGCCTTGGTCAGTGACGACCACATCTACCGTAGAACCAGGGGTTACAATCGTATTGACGCGCTTAGTGACCGTTGGGATGCGTCCACGCGTCAAAGGAGCGACAATGATAGAGAGTTTTGCTTCTGCCGCCGTGTCACTGTGACCGCCTGAGGCACCCCTTAAAAGTCCTTTGGAGCCTGTAATAACATTGACATTAAAATCCAAATCCACTTCAAGCGCACTTAACACAACGATGTCCAGTTGTTTAATCGACGCTCCTTTAGAACTGGGGTTGGCGTATTCGTTCGCACTAATCTCAATATGGTCTTTGTTTTCACCCAAAGATTTAGCGGCAAACTCATCAAAGCTTTGCACATCTAAAAGCTTTTTAATAAGCCCACGTTTGAGCATATACACCATCGTTCCCGTAATGCCCCCTAGCCCAAAACTCGCCGTTATCTTTTGCGCTTCCATCTTTTCACTTAAAAAAACTGTTGTCGCGAGCGACGCTCCACCTGTGCCTGTTTGGATGCTAAAGCCCTCTTTAAAAAGCCCAGAATGCTCGATGACTTTCGTGGTGAGGCGTGCGAGCATCAGCTCTTTAGGATTGGTGGTCATTCGTGTTTCACCTGCCCCGATTTTGGCAGGATCGCCTACTTCATCCACCACCACAACCGCATCGACTTGGTCTTGGTGAAGGCTGGCGGGAACATTGGGGTATTCTTCCAATGCTTCGGTGAGAACAATCACATAGTTGGCAAATTGCGCGTCCATCATCGCATAGCCTAAAGAGCCACACCTTGAACGCCCCGAATGCCCGTTGGCATTGCCAAATTTATCGCTCACGGGTACGCCTAAAAAAGCAACATCGATTTTAAGCTCACCTGATTGTAAAAGATGCACACGCCCACCGTGCGAGTGAATCTGCACGGGTTTTTCCATCAATCCTTTCGAGATGGCTTCACCCAGTTTTGAACGAAGTCCTGATGTATAAATCTGCGTGATAACTCCACTTTTAATATGCTCTATCACGGCATCATGCACAGAAGCTAACGAACTTGATGCTAAAGTCAAATCTTTAAAGCCCATACGAGCGATGATGTCTAAGACAGTGTTAATAATCAAATCCCCACCACGAAAGGCATGGTGAAACGAAATGGTCATACCGCTCTTTAGTCCTGAGCGACGAATCGCCTCTTCGATATTCTCACACAGCTTTGCTTCACGTTCTTGCCCTTTGATTTTTTCTTTACATGTAAAAACAGGAGCGCCCACCAATGTTAAGTTTTTCGTATCCATACTTTTTTCAAAATCTTTCATTCTTCTACTCCTAAAACACCCGATGCAATCGCCAAATCAATAATCCACTGCGCGCGTGCCACGATAGGCGCATCGACCATTTTGCCATTGAGTGACACTGCACCAAGACCTCGAATCGTTGCTTCCTTAGACGCTTCAATAACTTCTCTCGCCCAATTGATATCTTTAAGTGTTGGTTCAAACGCTTTATGAAGCCATGGGATTTGGGTTGGGTTGATGAGCGATTTTCCATCAAAGCCTAAACCTTTGATGTACGCCACTTCATGCATAAAACCCTCTTTATCCTTAATGTCAGAAAAGATAGAATCAAACGCCCCTATTTTTGCCGCGCGTGCTGCAAGCAAAATCTGATTGCGTGCTGCCATCAATTCATGCCCTTCTTTAGTGCGTTGCGTGTGTAAATCGCGTACAAAATCCTCAGCCCCAAGTGCAATACCCATCAACCGTTTTGAACTTCGTGC
>CAYTVI010000094.1:0-5572 GCA_964441765.1 uncultured Sulfurospirillum sp. | reverse complement strand
TGCATGATAAAAAGATGGCTATGGATTTCTCCTTTCATGTGAGCATGAGGAAGGAGCTTGACTTTATCACAGGTGACATTTCCCTCACATCGCCCTTGAACAATGAGTAATGGCGCATAAATAAGCCCTTTGAAAATACCATTAGGGGCTATAACAACTGCTTCATCGCACCAAAGTGTTCCCTCTACTTCTCCTTCGATGACACACTCTTCTTTGCAGTGAAGGGTTCCATGAAACGTTGTGTGAGAAGCGATGAATGTGGGCATCATAGACCTTTAAAAGAAGCGTTACATGTAAAAGATTTTACATGTAACGCCCTTTATTAAACAAGTGCTTTTTTACGGCTTTTTGCCATCAATGTGACAAGGTAAAGAATGATCGCCAAAGAGGTTGCCATCGCCGATGTGGTTGCTACACTGTAACCTGCTGCAAATGGAAACTCTGGAGCGGTGAGAACATAGCCGACAAGTGTACCCGTGAGCAATGCACCAGGAAGAGCCGCAATCCAGATGTTACGTCCATTTTTATAAAGGTAGGCTACGGCTGTCCACAGAACAAAAGCGGCTAACATTTGGTTTGAGAAGGTGAAATATTTCCAAATGACGGCAAAATTGATTTGCGTGATGAAAAAAGCAATCGCAAAGATAGGAAGTGAAATCAGCAATCTATTTTTGGTGCCGACTTGAGAGATGTTAAATCTATCGGCAATGGTAAGACGAATCGCACGAAACGCAGTATCTCCTGAAGTAATAGGAGCCGCGATAACCCCTAAAATCGCAAGAAGACCTCCAAAAATACCCAGATACCCCACAGTAATTTCATTGACCACAAGACCTGGTCCGCCTTTTGCTAAAACAGCATTGAGTCCTGCAATGCCATCAGGAAAGTACGCCATACCCACTCCTGCCCAAATCATCGCAATTACACCTTCCGTAATCATCGCTCCGTAAAAGACGGTACGACCATTTTTTTCATTTTTGAGGGTACGTGCCATGAGTGGGGATTGGGTGGCATGAAAACCACTGAGTGCTCCACAACTAATGGTAAAGAAGAGTCCTGGCCAAATTGGTGTTCCTTTAGGATGGGTAAAATCAGCCCAACTGGTAATCTCTGGAATTGCCAAACCATGAAAAATCATCGCTCCACCCACGCCAATCGCCATAAACATCAGTACGGCGCCAAAGAACGGGTAAAATCGACCGATAATTTTATCGATAGGAAAAATCGTTGAAGCAAAGTAGTAGACAAAAATAACCGCTACCCAAAATGTTTTGCTCTCCAAAGGTGTACCTGCAAAGACGCTAGGACCGCCTGTTTCAAACGTTAGGTTTGCCATAAGTGCCGCAGGTCCCACGATAAAAACAACTCCTACAAAGAGTAAAAGCATGATGCTCACAAACAGCATCGCATAACGGCTTCCTTCTCCAAGATAGGTTCCTGTCAGTTCTGGAAGACTTTTCCCTTTGTTGCGAACCGACATCATCCCTGCCATATAATCATGCACACCACCCGCAAAGATAGAGCCTAAAATAATCCACACAAACGCAATAGGACCATACAATGCTCCTAAAATGGGACCATAAATGGGTCCAAGACCTGCAATGTTAAGAAACTGAATGAGATAGACTTTTTTTGTACTCATCGGTACAAAGTCAATACCATCTGCTTGGGTGATGGCAGGAGTTGGACGATGCGCATCCATACCAAATGTTTTCTCAACAAATTTACCGTACGTGAAATAGGCTATGACTAGCAATGCCACACAACATAAAAAGGTAATCACACTAACCTCCTTGGTTAATTTTTATTAGGTGTTTTGCTCTATTGATACAATAAAGCAAACGCCATTTTGCTCGACTTTGCTCATTATACGGCGGGCATATCTCACCTATATCATCGCTCTTTTTTAAAAGTGAGATATAGGTGAGATACGTATGATAAAAAGGAATCAAAGTGTTTTTTTAAACCATTCATTACACTTTAGGAGATACAATGAGCACTGAAATTGCGGGATAGTGTGCAAAAAAGTGTTTTTTATTAAAATAAAAGCATTTTAGATACACAATGTAACAAATTGAAACAAGAAAAATTTAAGATAGGTGTGCCATGATGACGGTATTGAAAAATAAAAATGTTTTATTAGTGGAAGACAATGATGAGTTCGCACAAAATTTTATGACATTACTTTCACTTTTTGTGGGGGCTATTTTTCATTGCAAGGACATCGGTTCTGCTCAAAAGGTTCTTGTGGATGAAAAGATTGATATGATTATTTGTGATATCAAACTAGGCGATGAAAATGGTCTGGATTTTATAGAATCGATTCGCAAAAACAACCTTCACATGCCTATTGTCATTTTAAGTGGCAATAAAAATGAGGAGTTTCTCTTTCGTGCGATTCCTCTGAATTTAGTTGCGTATTTACTCAAACCTATCAAGTACAAAGAGTTTACCGAAACACTGACAAAATGCGCACAGTTTTTTACCCCAAGCACGCATCTGATGCTTAAAAATGGGTACAGTTTTGACCAAAATAATCGATTGCTTTATACAAAAGAAGGCGTTGCTATTGAGCTTGGCAAAAAAGAGGCTGCTTTTGTGGAGCTTTTACTCGCCAATCAAAACAGAATTGTGACGAAAGACATGATGTATGAGAGTATTTGGAATTTTGATTGTGTGAGTGATCAGGCAATTGTAAATTTTGTAATGCGCTTTCGCAAAAAAGTAGGCAAAGAGTTTATTCAAACCATCGCAGAAGCTGGGTATCGTTTAGGGCACTAAAAAAGATGTAAATCCTCTTTTAAGGGTTCAATCTTGATACATACCCCTTGAGGTGTATTTTCAAATGAGAGTTTTTTCTTGTACTTTTTTAAGATAGAAGTGCACATGCTTAGTCCCATTCCTTTCGTTAAATCAGCTTCTACAATAGCCCCTTTGGCATTGTCGCAAAAGCTCATAGACTCAGAATGAATCGTAATCATAATAACTTTTTCACTCACAGCGCTTTGTTGAAAAGCACGGATGGCATTGTTGAGTAGATTGAGCCATACTTGCATAAATTCGTTTTTGATGCCATAGAGTTGAGCTGTAAGCTCTCCTTGGATGTCGATGGTGATTTTAGAAGAGAGGATATTGGTCTCCACCAAAGAGAGGGTTTGTTGCAACGCCTCATAAATCGTAAAGTGTTGCTTAACACATGAGGGTTTGTAAAATTCAAGGAAATTTTGCATGGTTTGCGACATGAAATCGAGTGTGTTTTCCACCTCTTTAAAATTTTTGAGCAAAAAAGGTTTATCCACTTTTTTGTTGTGCTCTAGTAAACCTATCATCATCAAATTAATACCACTGAGGTTTGAGAGAGGTTCTCGCCATTGGTGAGAGATGTTGCCGATGAGTTGTCCAAGTTCTGCTTGTTTGGCTTGTTGTGTCATGATGGTTTGGTTCAAAAGATTGGTGGCGATGGCTTTTTTGACCTCTTTGCGAAGGGCATAGTTCCAGAGCAAAATAATGATAATCGTAAGTACGATGGCTATCAAAATATACCATACCTCTTTTTCAATTTTTTTATCGATGACAATAGGTGTGTAATGATTGATGATATTTTCCCTCTCGCTAACGGTTAAGCTTTGAATGCCTTTATTTAAAATATCGCGTAAAAGCTCATTTTTATTGACAATGCCTATCTTATAAGCCGTTTGAAACTCATCTAAGATACCTGAAATTTTAAGATTTAAAAGCTCTTGTTTTCGTAAGGTATAGGACATAATGGTGCCTGAGCGTACTGTCATGTCAATTTTCTGATTGAGAACCAGTAAAAGCGCGTCTGCTTCAGTTTGTACTGAAAAGATGGTGAGGTTTGGGAAAGTGTAACTTAGGCGTTCAAATAAGGTGGTATTTTCTGAGAGTGCGAGTGTGGCAGTGGGAAGATTTTTTAGATTGGAGATATAGGGGTGCTCACTGCGTGTGAGAAGCACGTTATAATCAAGAAATAAAGGTTCGGTAAATAAAAGCCATTTGTTAAATTCGAGTGTTTGTGGGATAAAGTTAAGGATGTCACACTCATTTTTGCGTGCTTTTTCTAAACTCTCTTCCCATGAATACGTCTGAATAATCTCTAAGTTAAGGTGTGTTTTTTGCGCAACGAGCTTTAAAAGCTCTGCACCAATCCCTTCATACTCGCCATTGGTCGTTAAAAACTCAAAAGGAGCCAGTGTAGGATTGACACACACGCGAATGATAGGTTTACTTTGAAGATACTGTTTCTCTTCCTCTGAAAAATTGATTTGGAAAGGAGCGGAAAAAGCCATGGTGTGAAGCATCACCACCATCATAAAAAAAAGTTTCAAAAAATATCCTAATACGTTGAAAGTCATGTACGTTCAAATTATGCCATTTTTTTAATTATTAAGCCCAAAAATGGTACATTGCTTTTATGAATTATGGAGAAAAAGATGCAAAAAATTAGTCGTATAGAAACCATTTTAGATGAGATAAAAACCCCCGCATATGTCTGTGAAGAGGCACTTTTAGAGGCAAACCTTAGGTTACTCAAAGAAGTTGCCGAAAAATCGGGTGCGACCATTTTACTTGCCCTCAAAGGCTTTGCTTTTAAAGCACTTGCTCCATTGGTGGATGAGTACTTGAGTGGCTGTACGTGCAGTGGGTTGCATGAAGCCAAATTTGCCAAAGAGTTTTTTAAAGGCTCTGTGTGCACCTATTCGCCTGCGTACAAAGAAGAAGATATCGATGAGGTCATCGCTTTGAGTGACCATCTCATCTTCAACTCATTTAACCAATGGGAGAAGTACAAACACAAAGCCATAGGAAAAACGAGCTGTGGACTTCGTCTAAATCCAGAAGTCTCTGCAAGTCCTGTTGATTTGTACAACCCGTGTGCGATGTACAGTCGTTTGGGCATTACCAAAGAAAATATGCAGTACGACAAACTTGAGGGCATCGAGGGGCTTCATTTTCACGCACTCTGTGAACAAGATGCCGATGCGTTGGAGGCTGTTTTAAAAGGGTTTGAAGCGCGTTTTGGTGAGCTCATCCCCAAAATGAAATGGGTCAATTTTGGGGGCGGTCATCACATTACTCGCGCGAATTACGATGTGGAAAGACTGATTCAACTTATCAAAGATTTCAGAGCCAGATACAATGGCATTACCGTCTATTTGGAACCGGGTGAAGCGGTAGGTTGGCAGACAGGACCACTCATTGCAAGTGTGCTTGATATCGTGCACAATGGGATGGATATCGCCATACTCGACATCTCCGCAGAAGCGCATATGCCAGACACCTTGGCGATGCCTTATCGTGCCGTGATTCGAGGGGCTGGCGAAGTGGGTGAAAAAGCGCACGTTTATCGACTCGGAGGACCAACGTGTTTGGCGGGAGACATCATGGGCGATTATAGTTTTGATGCACCTCTAAAGATTGGCGATAAACTCATTTTTGAAGATATGATTCACTACACCATCGTGAAAAATACGACCTTTAATGGCGTGAAACTTCCAGACTTAGCCGTTTTACGAAAAGATGGACGCTATGAAGTGGTAAGTCACTTTGGGTA
>CAYTVI010000093.1:0-5764 GCA_964441765.1 uncultured Sulfurospirillum sp. | reverse complement strand
AAGCTGTTTGTCAAGTCCTTGATAAAGAGTATCTTGGTATGGGAGAAGAAGTTCAGCAGTTTGAAAATGCTATCAAGAACTATTTAGATACATCATTGGACGTGGTATGCGTCAATACTGGAACAGCCGCATTGCATTTGGCTTTAAGTGGGTTAGGCATCGGCAAAGGTGATGAAGTACTCGTTCCTTCATTGACTTATGTAGCTTCTTTTCAGGCTATTTCAGCAACAGGTGCAACGCCTATTGCGTGTGAAGTTCATCCTGAGACTCTTTTTCTTGATAGTGATGATGCAAGGCGTAAAATTACTAAGAAAACAAAAGTCATCATGCCCGTTCATTATGCGAGTAGTTCAAAAGGCATGGAAGCTGTGTATGCTTTAGCGAAAGAGTTTTCGTTACGTGTTGTTGAAGACGCTGCTCAGGCATTTGGGAGCAAGCGTAATGGTAAGAAGATAGGACAAGAAGGAGATATTATCTGTTTTAGCTTTGATGGTATTAAGAATATAACATCAGGTGAGGGTGGGTGCATTGTTTCGGGTGATTTACATCTTGTCCAAAATGTTAAAGATGCTAGGCTTTTAGGTGTTGAAAAAGATACAGAAAAGCGTTTTGCAAAACAAAGAAGCTGGGATTTTGACGTTAAAGAACAAGGCTTTAGATACCATATGAGTAATATTATGGCAGCTATCGGGATAGTACAGCTTTCACGTATTGCGCTTTTTCAAAAGAGACGCCAAGCGATTGTTTTTAGATACTTGGAAGAGTTGAAATGTCTACGACAAGTGAAAATTTTAGCGTTTGATTATGAAGAGATAATGCCACATATTTTTGTCATTTGTGCTGAGGAAAGGGATGAACTAAAAGCTTTTTTAGCGAACAATGGTATAGAAAGCGGGGTTCATTATAAGCCAAATCATCTTCTTTCAAAATATGCAGGGACATCCTCGCTACCTTTGACAGAAGCTCTTTATCATGAGATATTGACCTTGCCGTGTCATTATGATTTGAGTGAAGATGAGCAAAGGTATGTGATTGAAAAAATCAAGGAATTTTATGGAGAATAAACCTTTAATCTCTGTCATTATGAATTGTTTTAATAGCGACAGCTATTTAAAAGAGGCATTGGATAGTGTCATAGCTCAGACGTATCAAAACTGGGAGATTATTTTTTGGGACAATCAATCTACTGACAACAGTGCTAGCATCGTTCAATCTTACAACGATAAACGTATACGATATTTTTATGCTCCTGAGCATACAAGCTTGGGAGAAGGTCGCAATCAAGCTTTGCAAAAAGCACGTGGAGAATACATCTCTTTTTTGGATTGTGATGATGTCTATTTTCCATCAAAACTTGAAAAAAATTTATTAGCTTTTGAGAATGAGACCATAGGTTTGATATACAGCAATGGGTATACTCACTTTCAAGAACAAAATAAGAAAAGGCCGTTTTATACTGCTTTACAAGTCAAAGGATTTGTGTATGAAAAGTGGCTTGCATCGTATCAAGTGATGATTCCTAGTGTGATGTTTCGAAAAAAAGTCTTAGAAGGTATGAATTATTGGTTTGATAAGCGCTTTAGTATGATAGAAGAATTTGATTTTTTTATGCGGGTTGCTCAAACATGGAAGATAAATTATATTGATGAAAAGCTTTGTCTATGGAGGTCGCATCAAGCGAGCTTGAGCAAAACCAAAAGAGAACTTTTTGAAAAAGAAAATAGAATCTTTTTAGAGGATATCTTGAAGCAAACTCCTGCATTGGAAAAAGAGGAGTTTATAAAAAAATTTAGAGCAAAAATAGCCTATCAGACATTTTACAATCAATGGTTTTTTGCAAATAAAAATGAACGTCATACGCTGTTAGAGCATATAGCTGTTGAACCAAGGCTAGGTGTTGTCTATCTTTTTTCATGGTTCCCTAAAATATTTTTTAAGCAATTTTTGCATCTTATTAGCAAGAGTTAAAATGATGAAAACTTTGATTCTAGGGGCCAAGAGTAATCTTTCTATGGCACTTCAACAGGTTTTGAAAGATGCTATCGTGATTTCTTCAGCCGAAATATGTTTAAACGCTATGGTTTTGAAACCATATATTGGCGAAAAGGTTAATATCATTTTCAATAATTTTCAAACAGCAAATAAGCTAGGTGATGTAACGCACCCGCAGTCTTATATTGAGTACGCCATTTACACCACCTCAAAAGTACTGGAATTTATCAAAGAGCATCGTTTGCATGTCAATAAAATTATTTATACAAGCAGTAGTTCGGTGTACGGCAATAATATTTTGTGTAAAGAGAGTGATGAGCTCAAACCTACAAGTTTACATGCGGCATTAAAAGTTGCCAATGAAAAGCTAGTCGAGCAGTTTTGTTTAGATAACACTATTGATTATACCATCGCTCGTATTTTTAATATGTATGGAGGAAATGACCATTTTTCGGTTATTTCGAAACTCTTAAAAGCGTATAAAGAGGGAAATGTTTTTCAACTGGTTAATCATGGAAGTGCAATAAGGGATTTTATTCATATTGATGATGTGGTGCGTATTTATGACAAAGTAGCACGCACACCTTTACTTCCTTTTTTAAATATCGGGACAGGGGAAGGGGTTTCTATCAAAAGCATTATTGATTTTCTCAAACTTCATCACTTTGAAATTTCTGTGGAAAGTTCACACAAGTCGGAGATAAAAATGTCTACAGCTGATAATACGCTTTTATGTGAAAGAGTGGGATTTGACTCTTTTTGTAGGGTAGAAGAGTATCTTCTAAAAGCGATTCAAGCATGAAAAAACTGGTTATTATTGTCACTGTTCCTGTAGTCCTTGAGACGTGGTTTAAGGGACAGCCTCGCTACCTTTCTTCGTATTATGATGTTACCATCATCACCTCCGATGCGCCTAGCGTACAAAAAATTGCTGCATATGAAAATGTGACGGTCAAAACGATTGAGTTCAATCGAAAGATAAATCCTATCTTAGATGCTAAAGTTTTTAAAGCATTGTTAGGGCACTTGGACGTGTTAAAGCCTGATATCGTCTATACCTTAACACCCAAAGCTGGCTTACTGGGTATGCTTGCGGCATGGGTGAAGAGAGTTCCTGTGCGTATCCACAATGTTGTGGGGTTGCCTTTGATGGAAGCGAAAGGGAAGAAGAAAGTCATCTTAGAGATTACAGAGCGTATGACTTACTTTTGTTGTACGCATTTGTACGCAAATAGCTTTAATCTCCAAGCGTATATTCAAAAACATTTAACACGTAAAAAAGTGCATGTTGTTGGACAAGGCTCGGTCAATGGTGTCGATGTTGAGTGGTTTTCGGATAAATTTAGTTTGGATGAAAAAAGTGCACTTAAAAAGAGTTTGGGGATTGCGCGTGAGAGTTTTGTTATCACCTTTATTGGAAGGATTGTAAAAGACAAAGGGGTCAATGAGCTGATTGAAGCTTTTGAGGCACTCTCTCAAAAATATCAGCATATTTCATTACTGATTTTAGGGGATTTTGAAGAAGAACTAGACCCTGTGAGTGCTAAGACAAAAGAGATTATTTTAAACCATTCTCGTATTGTTCGTGTTGCTTTTAAAGATGATGTCAGACCTTATCTCGCACTGAGTGATTTGTTCGTTCTTCCTTCTTACCGCGAGGGATTGCCAAATGTACTCATTGAAGCAGGAAGCTTTGGCATACCGCTTTTAGCAACGAATATCAATGGATGTAATGAAGTGATTATCCCCGAACACAATGGGGTATTGGTCAATCCAAAAGATGTGGAGGATTTATCCAAAGGAATTGAGAGATTTGTAACTGATAAAATATTTTATGAAACGATAAAAAGTAGGGTACGCCAAAGTATCATAGATCGTTATGCTCAAAATTATTTTTGGAGTAAATTGAGAGAAGAATTTTTAGCGTGCGAAAAAGAGGTATTGAAGTGAAGCTGTTACTTACAGGAAGCCATGGATTTGTAGGGAGTTATTTTTATCAAAAGTTTCATATGTCTTATGAGATAGAGCGTTTTTCTTTTCTGCAAGACCGATTTGAGGATTTACATGTAAAAGGCATAGATGCTATCGTTCATCTCTCTGCTTTAGTGCATCAAATGGGTGGCGCGAGTGCGCAGGCGTATGAAGATATCAATGTGACACAAACCTTAGCCCTTGCACGCAAAGCAAAAGAGAGTGGGGTAAGGCATTTTATTTTTATGAGTACGGTGAAAGTGTATGGTGAAGAAAGTGATGAGGTGTATACTGAAAACTTTACATGTAAACCGCAAGATGAGTATGGAAAAAGTAAGCTAAAAGCAGAAAAAGAGCTTCAAAAATTAGAAGATGATAACTTCAAGGTTGCGATTGTTAGAACACCCATCGTGTATGGCTATGGCGTGAAAGCCAATCTTAAAAATCTAATGGTATTGGTGGATGAAATTCCCGTATTACCTTTTGGAGGCATCAAAAATAGACGAAGTTTAACCTATGTGGGCAATCTTTGTGCACTTATAGAGTGCATCATCCAAAAACAGCAACGTGGTATTTTTCTCGCAAGTGATGATAAAGCACTTTCAACAACGCAGCTCATAGAAGCGATTGCAACGGTAAAAAAAAGAAATTGTTGGCTGTTTGCGCTTCCTTTTTTCCCGCAGCTCTTAAAATGGCTAAAACCTTCATTTTACAAACGTTTGTTTGAAAGTCTTGAAGTGGACAATCGTGAAACAAAACGTATTCTGGCATTTGAAAATCCCTATACGGTAGAAGAGGGAATAGGTTTTATGGTACATGGAGAAAAACAGTGATTTATGGAGTACTCTTTTTAATATCGCTTTCTTTAACTTACTTCATTCGTATCGTAGCCTTAAAAAAATCATTGTTGGCAATACCCAATGAACGCAGTTCTCATTCGATTCCAACACCTCATGGGGGAGGAATAGCAATTGCAATAAGTTGGTTTTTGGGGCTCATTTATCTTTTTACATGTAACAACATAGAGGCATCGCTTTTTTATGCTCTTATGGCTGGAAGTGTACTGTGTTTGGTGAGTTTTTTAGATGATATTTATGAGCTTTCTCCAAAAATAAGGCTCTTTGTGCAAGCCAGTGTTGCTATTTTTGGGTTGTACATGCTTGGAGGAGTCTCTAAAATTGATAGTGGGATTTTTACACTTGAAAATCAATTTTTGACAAATACCTTTGCATTTTTTGGCATTATTTGGTGTATCAATCTTTACAATTTTTTAGATGGGATTGATGGGTATGCAGGAAGTGAAGCTCTTTTTTTAGGGATTGCAGGGTACTTATTTTTTGGAGACGAACACTATTTTGTTTTAATCGCTTCTGTGAGTGGTTTTTTAATCTGGAATTGGCATAAAGCAAAGATTTTTATGGGAGATGTTGGTAGTACACTTTTGGGCTATAATGTCGCAATATTAGCGTTACATAGTCAAAATCAAGGCACTTCTATTCTTGTATGGTTGATTTTATTTGGTCTTTTTTGGTTTGATGCCACATACACACTCTACCGCAGGTATCAACAGGGTGAAAAATTAAGTCAAGCGCATCGCAAACATGCGTATCAGCGCTTAAGCCAAAGCGGTTGGAGTCATAGCAAGGTCGTTGTTATTTTGATGCTTTTCAATAGTGTTTTAATGATTTTAGGGTATATTGCTTTTCAATTTACGGAGCTATCTTTCCCCTGTTTTATAGGGACTTTGTTGCTTTTATACGGAGGAATGAAATATGTTGATAGCAGAAAGAAGTTTGAGTAA
>CAYTVI010000092.1:0-5798 GCA_964441765.1 uncultured Sulfurospirillum sp. | reverse complement strand
GTAGCCCTAGAAGCGATTTATCCTAAAAATCTGTGTTGGATTGCGAAAAAAGAGATTCAAGATATTCCTCTTTTTGGGCATATCATCCCTGCTCCTCGTATGATTGCGATTGATAGAAAAGATAAACGCTCTTTAATTAAGATGCTCAAAGAGGGAAAAGAAAGAGTTCAAGAAGGTCGCGTGCTTGCGATGTTTCCTGAGGGCACACGTGGGGATGGAACAACCTTGCTTCCTTTCCAAAATGGCGCCAAAGCATTGGCTGAAAAGCTCAATCTTATCGTACAACCTGTTGTGATTCTTGGAGCACGTCATGTGTTTGACTCTAAAAAGCTTCTTGCACACAGTGGTGATGTTCATGTAATTTATCTTGACCCAATTGACCCAAGCCAAGACCCAAACTGGTTTGAAACACTGCATACAACGATGAAAGAGAGATTAGCCCTTGAGTTGGCAAACACTTCTAGCCATCGGTAGCGGTGGCTTTATAGGCTCCGTGCTGAGAGCTTATCTTAATGGCGTGGTCAATCGTCATCTTCCTCACGCTCTACCTTTTGGAACACTGAGTGTCAATCTCATAGGAAGTTTTATTATCGGTCTTCTTTTTGCCCTTTTCATGCATACATCAGCTTTTTCTCCAACCATGAAATCTTTTCTTACCACAGGTATTTTAGGAGGACTTACGACCTACTCTACCTTTGCTCTTGAAACTTTTTGGCTTTTCAATCAAGGAAGCCTTTTTTTAGCACTTTCTAACGCACTTTTAAATGTCGTTGGAACGGTACTTGCCGCAGGAAGTGGATACAAAATTGTGAATTTTTTGCTAAAATAACGCCGAAAATTTTTTGGGCTTGACCAAAGAGTTTCTACGTTTTTATTCTTACATGTAAACTCTTTTGCCAATCTCATTTAAAAGGATACATTATGTCAAAACATCAATTTCAAACGGAAGTAACGCAACTTCTCGATCTTATGATTCACTCTTTGTATTCAAACAAAGAGATTTTTTTACGTGAGCTTATCTCCAATGCCTCAGACGCACTCGATAAGTTAAACTACCTAACCCTCACCGATGAAACGTACAAAGCACTCTCGTATGTGCCTCGTATCGACATCGCTATCAACAAAGAAGCAAAAACCCTTACCATTAGCGATAGTGGTATTGGTATGAATGAAGAAGATTTGGTTGAAAATCTTGGAACGATTGCCAAAAGTGGTACAAAATCATTCTTGCAAAACCTCAGTGGCGATAAGAAAAAAGATTCAAGCCTTATTGGTCAATTTGGTGTGGGCTTTTACTCCGCCTTCATGGTTGCAAACAAAATCGAAGTCATAAGCCGCAAAGCAGGTGAAGAAAAAGCTTATATGTGGAGCTCAACTGCTGGAGCAGAATATGAAATCACTGAAGTTTCTAAAGAGAGTCATGGAACAGCCATCACCCTTTATATGAAAGAGGACGAAGATGAGTTTTTAGAGTTTTACCGCATCCAAAATGTCATCAAAAAATACTCAAACCACATTCCATTCCCTATTTTTATGGACAAAGAAGAAAAAGAGTGGGATGATGAAGGCAAAGAAAAAAGCTCAAAACTTGTCAATACCCAAATCAACAAAGCCAGTGCTCTTTGGACAATAAGCAAAAGTCAAATCAAGCCTGAAGAGTACAAAGACTTTTACCAACAAATCTCTCACGACAGCACAGACCCCTTACTCTGGAGCCATACCAAAGCAGAGGGCAAATACGAATACACGACCCTCTTTTACATCCCGTCCACTCCTCCGATGGATTTGTTTAGAATGGACTATAAACCAGGCGTCAAGTTGTATGTTAAACGCGTATTCATTACCGATGATGAGAAAGAACTTCTACCAACTTACCTACGCTTTGTCAAAGGTATCATCGATGCGGAAGACTTACCGCTTAACGTCAGCCGTGAGATTTTACAGCAAAACAAAATCCTAGAGACCATCAAAAAAGCTTCGGTGAAAAAAATCTTGAGCGAACTCAAATCTCTCAAAGAAAAAGATACGGACAAATACCTAGAGTTCTATAAAAACTTTGGTCGCGTCATCAAAGAAGGTCTTTATAATGACTGGGAAAACAAAGAAGCCCTTTTAGAACTCGTGCTTTTCAAATCCTCAAAACGTGAGGGTTTAGTGAGCCTTAAAGAGTACAAAGACGCGATGAAAGAAGATCAAAAAAGTATCTATTACATCACAGGCGAAAATGAAAAAATCCTTCGCAATTCTCCACTGATTGAGCAGTTTAAAGCCAAAGACATTGAAGTCTTACTTCTTGATGAAGAGGTCGATGCTATCGTCTTCCCAATGGTCGGTGAGTACGATAAAACACCTATCAAGCCTGTCAATAACTCAGACATCGACGAAGAAATCAAAGAGGACAAAGCGAAAATTGAAGAGGATGAAAAAACCTATAAAGAGATTTTGGTCAAAATGAAAGAAATCCTTAAAGATGACGCCAAAGATGTCAAAATCTCTAGCCGTTTGAGTGACTCTCCATCGTGTTTGGTTTACGATAAAAACGACCCAGACTTCCAAATGCAACAAATGCTTAAACAAATGGGACAAGATAATCTCCCAACCGTTAAACCTATCTTAGAGATCAACCCTGAGCATGAGATTTTCAAAAAACTCAGCGCCAAATCTGATCTTTTAGAGCTTAATGACATCGCTTTCTTGCTCCTAGACCAAGCAAAACTTCAAGAGGGAATGAAAATCGAAGATACCGCAGCCTTTGCCAAACGCTTGAACCGTTTTATCGCTAAAGCACTTTAAAAACAACTTTACATGTAAGGATTTTTCCTTACATGTAAAAGCAATTAACCTTACTCTTCATAAGCTACATCAAACCTCTATTTGCATAAAATGTCATACATGGCATCTATGACTTTTAATATGTAGATAGAAAATCCAAAAAGTTAAAAATAAAGCCTTGCCCCTTATATCTTCTATATCCTACATTTTTTATATTCATTTATTTGTGTATATCAAACTATTTTGTATATAATGTTCATTGAATAAATAGTTAAAATACATAATTCACTTTTTAGGAGTTCATACTTTGATAGACAAATTAACACTTCCATTTAAAGTTTCTACTGGTAACTATGAAATCATCGCATCGGGTGTCGCTCACTTAACTGATAACGAAGTGAAATTTGAATTAGCAAATCTAGTCATAAAATTTGAGTTTAAGTCTGATGAAAAAAAAGAGCCAAGATTCAATGGTGAAGTAATTGAAAATCAATTGATAATCACTTTATACAATTTTTCAAATACACTTGGAGAAGGAAAAATTGAACCATTGGAAATTGGAACACTTCAAAATCGCCAATTATTTGCAACTTTCTATGTAAATACCATAAAAGATAATTTACGTTTATTTAACTATACATTCATGTTGATGAAGGAATGATTTTGGAAGGTAAAATTAAATTCTCAGAACAAAAAGAATCAAATGCAACTGAAAGAAGCCAACCCGGGAAAATCTCAAATAAAGCAATTGCGGGGAAAATAGCAGAACATATTGGTACTGGTGCAAATGCAAAGGATTCATTTATTTGGATGACAATTACTTGGAGTTTTTATATCGCAACTGGAATCAGTTTTCTTCTTTTTATTCGTTCATTCTTTGGTGAAGCAGCTAAAGAAAATTTATTAGACTCAATTGTCAATATATGGAGTGTATTTGTTCCAATTATTTCTTTAGCACTTGGATATGCTTTTGGTAAAGGGGAATAATTCTAACAAAGTACTGGATCAATCAAAAAACCATGAACGGCTTTTTGATTGATCAATTCAAACGTTAGACAAAGGAGAGCTAAACTTTTAACTTTTACATGTAAAGTGCAACTGCCCTCACCGCCTCAGGGTAGACATGGGCGTACTTTTGAATGCCCGCACCAAAGCTCTCCAACATATCTTTCACACGAATAAATTGTGCTGTATCATTTTCCAACTTCGCTAATTCAAAAAGATTTTTAATCATCGTTGAAAGTGGGCTTTTGTAGCTATTGTCTTCCAAAACCGCTTTGGCACGAAAGGCTTTATCGGAGAGATACCACGTCTGCTCTTTGTAAAATTTATGCTCTGCCTCATGGCTAAGTTTCTTTGCCAACTCTAAGTAATGTGTCTCTTTCGTATGCGCATAACCACGCAATAAAGCTTCAATGACAAAAGCATAATCTTCGAGCAATGCTTCCACTTTCAAACTGCCACCTACCACAATTTGATGGTACAAAATGCCGTTTACATGTAAAGTCTTTAAGAGCGTATCTAACACTCGTTTTGCTTTCTCAATTTTGCCTGCTTCAAAAAGTGCCGTGACCATTAAAGCGTTCCATGCAGTAAGAATTTTGGTGTCGATAAACGGATACGCCACCCGTTGGCGTACCTCTTTTAAAATCGCAATGGCTTCATCCAAACGAGCAGGTTTTTCGTTACATGTAAGAACAGGATTGGTGGTTTGGTGCTCAAAATTGCCAAATTTTGTGATGCCAAAATAATCCATCACAGCTTTAGTCTCAACCTCACTCAAGCCACCTTTTAAAAGTGCCTCTTTGGCTTGTGCATACTTGAACACAAAGTATTTGCCCTCTTCGCCCTCAGAGTCCGCATCGCTGGCACTGAGATACAATCCCTCTTTTAAAAAGCGCTCATCCATCGCTTCGATGGTTTTATCGACCACCTCTTGAAAACGAGATTTACATGTAAACTTATAGAGTTTGGCATAGACTTCAATGAGTTCGGAATTGGTGTAGAGCATCTTTTCAAAATGGGGAATCACCCATGCCTCATCGACACTGTAACGGTAAAATCCACCCTCAATTTGGTCGTTGATGCCACCATTTGCCATGGCTAAAAGTGCATCTTCGCTCATATACAACGCTTCAAGGTTTTTGGTTTTTTCGTAAATATCTAAAAGGGCATTCCATGTGGACGCATGGGGAAATTTAGGCGCACTTCCCACACCTTTAGACACGTCATCATAACTTGCTTTGACATTGCTCACAAACGCTTCTAAAACACGCTCTTTATCAATGCTTTCTTTTTGCTCAAAACTACGCTCATAATGTTTAATTGCCGCCTCTATGCTCTGCGCACTCTTTTGAACTTCTTCATATTCATCGTCAAATTTACCTTTGATAAAACTGGTCAGTTCCCGAAACCCCATACGCCCATGAGCACTTTGGGGTGGCAGATACGTTCCTGCAAAAATGACCTGCTGTGTTGGCGTCATAATGATGCTCAGAGGCCACCCACCGCTTCGTTTTGTCAACAGATAATGCACATCTTGGTAGTATTTATCCAAGTCTGGCATCTCTTCTCGGTCTACCTTGATGCTGACATAAGAATCGTTGAGGAGCTTGGCACTGAGTTCGTCCTCAAACGTCTCACGCTCCATTACATGGCACCAATGACAGGTGCTGTAGCCTATGGAGAGAAAAATGAGTTTGTTTTCATCTTTGGCTTTGGCAAGTGCTTTATCGCTCCATGCCATCCATTGAACTGGGTTTTGAGCATGTTGAAGCAAATAAGGAGAATCTTCATAAATAAGTTGGTTGGTGTGCATCGTTTTGCCTATGGATGATAAGGTTCAGGTACATAACCTTGAGACATCAAACGCTTGATGCCACCTTTCAGGTTAACCACTTTATAGCCTTGCTTTGACAAAAACTCCGAAACGGCGACGGTTCGATTGCCTGTGCGACAAATCAGTGCAAATTCTCTATCTTTCTTGACGTGTTTATTGAGTTCATTCACAAACGCCTGTGCATCGT
>CAYTVI010000091.1:0-5913 GCA_964441765.1 uncultured Sulfurospirillum sp. | reverse complement strand
GTTGCTTTTATACGGAGGAATGAAATATGTTGATAGCAGAAAGAAGTTTGAGTAAATGATGATTATTGATAAACGTCTTCTTAATATTTTAGTGATTATCTCTTTGACACTTTTAACGTATTCGTGGACATTTTGGATTTTTCATCACTCAATAGATTTTGATGTTATCTTGGTTGTTACAAGTGTTCGTATATTTGCATCAATCTTTTTCTTCAAAGACTTTTCCCTTTCATGGTCAAAAGTAACACAAAAAACGTTTCTTTTAAAAAGCGTTGTATATATTGCCGCTTTTTGTATCTATGCCCCTGTTTTTTATACGGAAATACGATTGGCATTGATGCTCTCTGAGCTTTTCTTTTATCTCTTTTCGATTACTTTTGTGATGTATTTTTATTATTTTATGGTGAATCGAAGTCGTGAAATCAAAAATAAAACCTTGGTTATTTACGGAGCGGGGAGGTCTGGATTAAAGCTTGAAGAAGAGTATCGTGATTCACCCTATCGCATATGTTATTTCCTTGATGATGATAAAAGACTTCAAAAAAGAAGTATCGATGGTGTTCGAATTATTTCAAAAGATGAATTAAAAGAAAAAAGCGATGAAGCGCATTATGACCTTTTACTCATTGCTATTCCCTCCGCATCTACAGGGCGTATGAATGCCATTTATGATGAATTAAAACCTTTTTTCAAAGAGATAAAAATCCTACCTTCTTTAGAAAAAATTCTTGCTGACACCTTTTTATCAACGCAACTTAAAGATATCACGGTTGAAGATCTTCTTGCAAGGCATCCAAAAGATTTAGATAAGATAAAAATTTCTCAATTTATTGAAGATAAAACTATTATGATTACAGGTGCTGGTGGAAGTATTGGAAGTGAAATTGTAAGACAGTGCCTCAAATACAATGCAAAAAGGTTGATATTAATTGACCACAGTGAGTATAACTTGTATCAGATATTAGAAGAACTAAAGAGTGAAAAACTTGTTCCTATTATGCAAAATGTAACGCATAAAGAGCTCATGGATAAAGTTTTTGCTCTTTATGCTCCTGAAATAGTGGTGCATGCTGCGGCATATAAGCATGTTCCCTTGGTCGAACAAAATATTGAAGAAGGTATTTTAAATAATATTTTAGGGACAAAAAATTGTATTGATTTATCAATCAAATATGGGGTTCAAAAATTTATTTTGATTTCAACAGACAAAGCAGTGCGCCCAACAAATGTTATGGGTGTAACTAAGAGGATTTGTGAACTTTATGCCCAAAATGTTGAAGCTAAAGATACACAAATCGTTGCGGTACGTTTTGGTAATGTGCTTGGTAGTAGTGGTTCGGTTATTCCAAAATTCAAAGCTCAAATCGAGCGTGGAGGACCTGTTACGGTTACACATCCTGAAATGACACGTTATTTTATGCTTATTCCAGAAGCATGCGAGCTTGTTCTTCAAACAGGCACCATTGGACAAAATGGTGAGCTTTTTATCTTAGATATGGGTGAGCCTGTTAAAATAGTTGATCTTGCTAAAAAGATGATTGAACTTTCTAATAAACAAGATATTGCAATCGAATTTACAGGACTAAGACCAGGTGAAAAATTATATGAAGAGCTTCTTTTGAACGAGAGTGATAAAAAAACAGCGTATGAATCTATTGTTGTCGCACATAAAACGCTCTATCCTATTGAAACATTGAAAAGCGATATTGAAGAACTCTTTGTATGTGAAGATAAGATAGCTAAACTCAAAACAATCGTACCAGAATTCAATCACCAACCATAATACAAGGAAATATGTGAAATCAATCAATCAAAACGCAGTATTTATAAGCGTATTAATCAGTATGGCTTTTTGTTTTAGTGTCGCTGTTCGTCTTATTTGGGTTTATCAGTTTAGCGAATATGATCCATTTACTTTTGCCAATGAATTTATGATTAATACCAATGATGGGTACTTTTGGGCTGAGGGAGCACGGGATATTTTAAGTGGAGTATCCCAAAAAAACGACTTTTCTCCTATCACAGAGGCACCATCATTGTTGACAGCCTTTTTTGTCAAACTCTTGCCTTTTTCTTTTGAAACAATCATTTTTTATATGCCAGCGGTTTTGAGTTCATTGATTGTTATTCCTATTATTTTGATTGGGCATAATCTTAAAATGAGCGAAGTAGGCTTTTTGGCGGCATTATTGGGCTCTATTGCGGTGAGTTATTACAACCGAACGATGGTGGGGTATTATGATACCGATATGCTCAACATTGTCTTTCCTACTTTTTTGGTATGGTCGTTAATTTTAGCGCTTCGAACGAAAGAAGAAAAATATCTGTTGATAACAGCGTTAGAGATTATTGCGTATAGATGGTGGTATCCTCAGAGTTACTCTTTAGAAGCTTCTTTTTTGGGGCTTATACTTTTTTATACACTTCTTTTTGACCGTAAGACACTGTTTAATTATCAGCTAGTTGCTATCATGCTGATGGCGATGATAGGTGTTGATAACAGTATCCGATTTGCCAGTGTTATCGTAATGTATGGTATTTTTAAACAAGAAAAACTGCAACGCTTTACTTTTTATCTTTTAGGGATGAGTATTGTGTTGTTTTTTGCAACGGGAGGCTTTTCCCCTATTTGGTATCAGCTTAAAGGGTATGTTTTTAAAGATGCGATTCAAGTGAGTCAAGATGTATTGCCCTTACATTTTTTCTCGGTCATGCAAACGGTTCGTGAAGCAGGGCAGATCCCTTTTACCACATTTGCGGAGCGCATTAGTGGGCATACGATAACCTTTTTATGTTCATTGATTGGTTATGCTCTGATGGCGTGGCGATACCCTGTGATGCTCTTGGGACTTCCTTTATTGGGGCTTGGATTTTTAGCACTTTTTGCTGGGCTACGTTTTACTATTTATGCGGTGCCTCTTTGTGCTTTAGGTATGGCATATTTTCTTTTTACATGTAGCAGTGCAATTCAAACCCTTTTTAAACAGACACGATTGGGAGAGGGTATCAAGTCAGTATTTGTCATTGTAGGTGCATTAGCCATACTCATCCCCAATCTTTTACATGTCATTGACTACCGTGTTCCAACCGTGTTTAATAAAGTTGAAGTAGAGCAGTTGGTTGAATTTGGGCGCATTGCAAATCGTGAGGATTATGTGCTATCTTGGTGGGATTATGGTTATCCGATTCGTTATTACAGTGATGTTAAAACACTCATCGATGGTGGTAAGCATGGAGGAGATGCTAATTTTCCTGTAAGTTATGTATTAACTTCTTCTCAAGAAAAAGCGGCAAAATTAGCTCGTTTTGAAGTAGAGTATACGGAAAAAGCCTACCTGCATGCTGAAAAAAATGAAACGGTGATGAACAATACCGCGCAAATGAGTGTTGATAGTGGATTTAAAAACGCGAATGATTTTTTAGCAGCCTTAGAAACCGACATTACGTTACCCCCTAAAACTCGCGATATCTATTTTTATCTTCCTTACCGTATGCTCAGCATTTTCCCAACGGTTGCACAATTTAGCAATCTGGATATTATGAGTGGAAAAGTGATCCGTCACCCTTTTTTCTATCAAACCAATCGCTTTAAAGATAGTGCGACACAGATTGATTTGAGCAGTGGTGTGGTGCTTGATAAAGCTAAAGGAACACTGCGTTTGGGCAATCAAGAAGTGCTGATAAAACGTTTTATTAAAACAGGTTATTCTAGCGATAAGAAGCTTCTGAAAGAGCAAAATATTTTACATGTAAATGGAAATTTTAACGTGATTTATATGCAAGCGTATAATATGTTTTTGATTTTAGATGAAGCGATGTTCGATGCTTCTTATATTCAGCTTTTTGTTTTAGAAAATTACGATGAGAAATTGTTTGAACCGATCAGTTTAGAGCCACATGCAAAAGTGTTTAAGCTCAAAATTTAGTTACAATACGAAAAAAATAAAAGGGTTACACTATGGTGATTCGTGAAATTCAGCAGTTTGCTGAAGTAAGGCCTAGGGCTAGGGCTTATTTGTGTTATCTTTTTACACGCAATATCCCTAACCGTATGCCAGAGCCTAATATTGATGTTATTACGGCTAGTTTAGATAAGATTGTTCATGAAGTGGAAGAGTTTGAGGCACTTTATGTTTTGGACCATCGTGGCGAACAGGTTATTAATAATATTACGGATGATCCGCATAAAAAAGGAGGACTTGGACAAAACCGAAGTGCAAAGTCCTATTATTATCGAGCGGTGCGTGAAAAGCGTTGTGTGTTAAGTGACCCGTATCCTTCAACCTTGACCAATGAACTGACCGTGACAGCTTCGTATCCGATTTATGATGAACAAGGGGCATTGCGTTATATTGCGTGTATTGATGTCTCCTTGGAGCATGTGTTAAAAATAGCGCATCCTTCATCGTTGCAATCAGCTTTTGGGAAAAGTTCTCAGATTATTTATACTATTTTTTCACTCTCATTACTCGCTATTGCTATGTTACTTCTTTACAATGGTATGCGTAGTCTTTTTATGCATGGCTTTGAGTTTAACCTTTTAGATATTGAGGCAATGTTTCAATCAACCATTTTGATTACACTCTCTCTTGCTATTTTTGATTTGGTGAAAACGATTTTTGAAGAGGAAGTTTTAGGGCGAAATGAACGAGATGAAAGCTCAGGCATTCATAAAACGATGGTGCGTTTTTTAGGCTCTATTATCATTGCACTTGCGATTGAAGCCTTGATGCTGGTCTTTAAATATGCGATTATAGATTCTGCCCATATTTTAAATGCGGTTTATCTCATTGGCGGTGTTACCTTGCTCTTGTTTGGATTGGCATTTTACTTGAAAGCAATTTCGCAAAAGAGAGATTTATGATAGGTTTAATTGATTACAATATGGGAAATCTTCGCAGTGTCATTAATGCGTTTGAAACGCTGGGCGTTCCTCTTAAGGTGATTTGCAACCCAAAAGATGTCCTCGCGTGTGATAAAATTATTTTACCCGGTGTTGGTGCTTTTGCTGATGCGATGGAAGCGTTGCATAAAGAGGGTATGGGTGAAGCCGTACATGCGTTTGCAGCTTCTGGTAAGCCTTTGTTGGGCATTTGTTTGGGAATGCAGTTATTGTTTGAGAGCAGTGTGGAGTTTGGTAAAACAAAAGGTTTAGGTCTTATCGAAGGAGAAATCGTCAAGTTTGACATAACACGGTTTTTCCAGCGTTTAAAAGTGCCTCATATGGGATGGAATACTTTACATGTAAAAAAAGAGACACCACTGTTTCGCGGTATGCCAGAGTCTTTTTATCTCTATTTTGTTCACAGCTTTCATGCACGTTGCGATGAAAAATACAGTGTAGGTGAGACATTGTATGGGTATGAGTTTACCAGTGCTGTGCAAAAAGGTAACGTCTTTGGATTTCAGCCTCACCCTGAAAAATCACATGCCAATGGATTAAAAATTTTAAAGAATTTTGTGGAGTTATAATGGATATTTTACCAGCGATTGATTTGAAAGATGGCAAAGCTGTACGTTTAAGTAAAGGCTTGATGGAGAGTGCAAAAATTTATTCTGATGAGCCTTGGGAGGTTGCTAAACTTTTTGAAAACATGGGTTCAACGTGGCTACATTTAGTAGATTTAAACGGTGCTTTTGCAGGAGAACCCAAAAATCTTGAGCAAATTGAGAAGATTCGCAAGCATTGCAATTTAAAGCTAGAATTAGGTGGTGGCATTCGTGATGAAGAGACGATTCGTCGTTATGTTGATTTAGGCATTGAACGTGTGATTTTAGGCTCAATTGCCCTTAAAAATCCCGCGTTTGTCAAAGAAATGTGTCAAAAATATCGTGTGGTTGTCGGCATTGATGCGATAGATGGCTATGTTGCCGTTGAGGGGTGGGCAGAAAAATCAACTATGAAAGCAACCG
>CAYTVI010000090.1:0-5917 GCA_964441765.1 uncultured Sulfurospirillum sp. | reverse complement strand
CCACCAAAACCACAACAGCGGTTAGGATCACTCATCTCTTTTAAGATGTAATTTTTAGAAAGTAAGTTTCTTGGCTCTTTCCACACACCTTGCATTTTTCTCGCATGACACGGGTCGTGATAGGTGATGCTTTCATTGATGCGTGATTTGGTCGCTAAAATCTCAGCTAAATTGGTCTTTTTTTCTAAGTATTCGGTTGCCATAAAGATGTGTGGAGCAATCGCTTTTGCTCTGACTTGCCACTCAGGTTGGTCGTGAAAAAAGTGTATGTAGTCTGCTTTTATCATCGCACTACACGTCGCTTCAGGGATGATGATGGCGTCAAGTTCGTTTACAAAGCTTTCAATATACTCAATGTTAAATTTTGCGAGTGCATCCACACTGTCAAAATCCCCCGTAAAGTATTGTGGGGCGCCACAGCATTTTTGTTGTTTGATAAGATAGGCATCAATTTCAAGTACTTTTAAAATTTCAAGTAACGACTTACCGATATCGGTGTACATGTAGTTGGCTAAACAGCCGATAAAAATACCCACTTTACCTTTACCACCATGATAAATCACATCGGGATGGGAATTTAAAAAGGTCTTCTTCTTCAAGCTTGGGAAAAGTCTGTCCATCTTAATAATAGGGAAATTACGCAAATACATCGAACTTTGCTTTTCCACCATTTTAAACCCGCACGTTTGAAACATGTAGCCTAGTCTTGCCAGAACGTCCATGATATTGCGGTTACGAAGCAAGAAGAACGCCAGTTTTTTATACCACGCCAGACCAAATTTTTGACGAATATCGTTACGGACTTGCTCGATGAGCATATCGACTGGTAAATCGTTGGGACAGACATCCACACAATTAGTGCATAAAAAACAGCTTTCAAAGATATTTTTAGCGTTTTTATCGAGTTCCAATTCGCCTCGTTGATACGCTCCTAAAAGGTCTAAAAAACCTCTTGGGCTTGTTACTTCATCACGGTTGACCTCGTGAATCGTACAAACAGGAATACACTTACCACACTTGACACAGGCATCACTCGTTACATTAAATTTAAACATGGTTATACCGTTTTACTGAAGCGACGTTTGTCTTCAGGGATTTTTTTCAAATAAGCATCAAAAGGCATGACGATATTGCGGATAAGCAATGTACCCGTTGTGTTAACCAAAATCTTTTTGCCTTCTTTATCGACGACGACCAATTCCTCTTCAACAAATGGTTTCAACGATTCAATGGCATCGGCAAAATAATCAAAAAAGTTGATACCAAAAGCATTTTCAATGCCATCAATGTTCAGTTTAAAGTTACTCATCATCTCCATGATGACCGCTTTGCGAAGCACATCATCTGCACTTAAAACAAGCCCTCGATGCACTGGCAGTTTTCCCTCATCGATTGCCGCTTCGTACGCATCCATCTCTTTGAAGTTTTGTACATAATGGCTAACCCCTTCACCAATACTGGTTAAACCAACACCAATGAGGTCTGCTCCACCTTTAGTGGTATAGCCTTGGAAATTACGGTGTAACTCTCCTTTTTCGATGGCTAGGAAAAGCTCATCATCGGGTTTAGCGAAGTGGTCCATGCCTATCATCTTGTAGCCATGACTCTCTAAATAATCAATCGTATAGCGCATAATAGCTAGTTTGACACTGGGGTGCGGTAAAGTCGTCTCGTCGATTTTGCGCATCGACTTTTTCATCCAAGGTACGTGTGCGTAGTTAAAAACCGCTAAACGGGTTGGGTCGAGCGAAACCGCCAAACGAAGGGTCTCTTGAAACGTCTCAAATGTTTGATAAGGAAGCCCATAAATCAAATCCATGTTAATCGACTTAATCCCTGCATTTTTTGCGATGGTGACAGCATTTTGTGTGACATCATAAGGCTGAATGCGGTGAATCGCTTTTTGCACTTCATCATTAAAGTCTTGTACCCCATAGCTGATGCGATTAAAGCCATTGCTTGTCAGTACATTTAACTGCTCATCACTTAAAAAACGAGGGTCGATTTCACAGCTGATTTCGGCATCATGACTAAAATTTTTGAAATACTTTTTAATCGAAGTGATGATGCGTGTCAGTTGTTCGGTGCTAAAAAATGTCGGTGTTCCGCCACCAAAATGCAACTGAATTACTTCACGTGAAGTATCAAGATGTGTGCTTAAAATCGCCAACTCTTTTTCCAAATAGTCAATATAACGCTCTTTTTTATCTTCTTTACTGGTATAAACCACGTTACAGCCACAAAAGTAACAGGCACTTCTGCAAAAAGGAAGATGAAAATACAAGGAAAGCGGACGTGTTTTATCTTGTTTTTCTAAAATTTCCACATACTCTTTAGCACCAAAACCCTCGTGAAACTCAGGAGCGGTGGGATAAGAGGTGTATCTAGGACCTGGTTTGGAGTATTTCGAAAATTTGTCAAAATCAATCATAATGTCCCTTTTGTGTTTTGGGTGGATTGGATGACATTCACACCCTCAGAGAGGTAAAAATCTTGTAGGTTTAAAAAGAGATTGGGGTGCTCTTTTTTGATTTTTTGAATCACCTTGTCAAAATCCACTGCTGTTTTTTTCTGCTTTTTTATCTCTTCCATCGCCACCGTCCACACATCGTTAAAATCAAGCGGTAATTGCTGTAAAATACTTTTTTCAAGCTTCAATGAAAAAGCTTCTTGTTCCATCTGTCTAAAATTTTCAACAATCTTTGTGAGCGAGTCCATGGAAAGAAGTGCGTGCAATTTTTGCTTCTCATCCATAACAAGCCACGGCTCTTTTTTACTGTTCCAACTGCCACTTTTTAAGCGCAATAGCTTTGTATCAGCATCATCTGTAGCTTCTATCTCTAACAAGGTTCGCTCTTTAGGCTTGGTTACACTTAAACTTTTTGATATCTTGTCAATCATCATCAACTCTTTGTTTTTCTTCTTGGTCATCATTTACCTGTGCTTATCAAGCCATACCATTACAGCTTTTTGGGCATGAAGACGGTTTTCTGCTTCATCAAAAATCTCATCGGCATGGGCTTCAAAGACACTCTCACTCACTTCATAATCACGATATGCTGGCAAACAGTGTAAAAACATCGCATTTTTGCTAGCTAAAGCCATCATCGCATCATCAACCATGTACCCTTGGAAATCCGCCACACGTTTGGCTTTTTCAGCCTCTTGTCCCATGGAAACCCATGTATCGGTGGTGACAACGGTAGCACCTGCAATCGCCTCTTTTGGGTCATTGCCTATTTTAATCACTGCACCACTTTTCTTAGCAAAGCTAAGCGCATCGGCTAAAATCTTAGCATCCACTTCATAGCCTTTTGGCGTTGCGATGCGTAGCTCAAAGCCTAGCTTGGAGGCCATCATGAGCCATGAATGGGTCATATTATTCCCATCTCCTACATATGCGACGATTGGGTTTTTATCTTTTCCATACTCCACCATCGTCATATAATCTGCCATCAACTGCACAGGATGATAACTATCACTCAAACCACTAATCACAGGGACACGAGAATACTGTGCAAACTCTTCTAAGGTACTTTGTGCGAAGGTGCGAATCATCACCATATCCACCATACGGCTAATGACCCGTGCGGTATCCTTCATCGGTTCTCCACGCCCAAGTTGTAAGTCATTTGAGGATAAAAAAAGTCCTTTCCCTCCAAGCTGATGCATGCCGACTTCAAAACTCACACGGGTTCTTGTACTGCTTTTTTCAAAAATCATCCCAAGCGTTTGGTCTTTCAAATAGGGCACATATTTTTTTGCTTTTGCCTCTTTTTTAATAACAATTGCTAAATCAATCATCTCTAAAATTTCTTCTTTGGTAAAATCTTTCAGCGTTAAAAAATGTCTCATTTTCCTCTCCTATTTTTTATAACGGTTTTCAAGCAAAGCTCGCAAACCTACGCTTGCCGCTATGGCACTAAAGCTTGCCTCTTTCGAGGCAGAATTTTATCTTTTTAAAATCTCAGCTACTTCTTTGGCATGGTAACTGATGATGATATCCGCCCCCGCTCGTTTAAACGCAAGCATCGTTTCCATCATCACACGCTCATAATCAATCACGCCAGCACGAGCTGCTGCTTTAAGCATCGCGTATTCACCACTGACGTTGTAAACGCACAAAGGAGAAGAGGTGGCATTACGCACATCACGAATCACATCAAGATAGGCTAATGCTGGTTTTACCATCAAGATATCCGCCCCTTGCATCTCATCTTCAACGGACTCAGCAATGGCTTCTCTGCGATTGGCGGGATCCATTTGGTACGTTTTTCTATCGCCAAAAGAGGGAGCTGATTCGGCAACATCGCGAAACGGTCCATAATAGGCACTTGCAAATTTAGTCGAATAGCTCATAATCGGAAGATTGATAAACCCTTCGCTATCAAGAGCTTCCCGTAAGACTTCTATCATCCCATCCATCATGCCAGATGGTGCTATCATATCAACGCCTGAGCGTGCATGAACGAGCGCTTGTTTGGCTAAAATTTCTAAGGTTGCATCGTTATTCACACTCTCATGTTTCATATCTAAAATCCCACAATGCCCATGGTCGGTAAACTCACAAAAACACAAATCGGTTGTGACAAACATCGTTGGATAGCTTTTTTTAATGGCTTTAACCGCACTCGCGATAATGCCATGCTCACACAGCGCATCGCTTCCCACACTGTCTTTGACTTCAGGAATGCCAAATAAAATAATAGAGTTAATCCCAAGTTCTTGTAAATTTCCACACTCTTTTAAAATTTCATCCAAACTCATCTGATAAACTCCGGGCATCGAGCTTATCTCTTTTTTAATACCTTCCCCACTTTTGACAAACAATGGATAGATAAAATCATCCATACTCAAGTGTGTTTCACGAACGAGTGAGCGAAGTGTGGCGTTCATGCGAAGTCGTCTAAATCTTTTAAACATTCTCTTGCCTTATCTTTGTTAAAATTAGATTTCGTTATAAAAAGTAGTGATTTTAGCATAACTGGATATAAAACAAAATGAAAATCGACATTTCAGAGGTTGCAAACCTCCCGTCTCGCTTTGGGACATTTAAAATTCAATCCTTCAAAGAGGGCATCAAAGAGCATTTGGTCATCTATAAAGAGCCTTTACATGTAAATCCGCTCGTGCGTATTCACAGCGAATGTTTAACGGGTGATACCATCGGAAGTTTAAAATGCGACTGCCGTGACCAACTCGAATACGCACTCAAACTCATTGAAAAAGAGGGTGGTATGGTGATTTATTTGCGTCAAGAAGGACGCAATATTGGGCTTTTAAATAAAGTCAATGCCTATGCACTTCAAGATAAAGGCTTTGATACCATCGAAGCCAACCATCAATTAGGCTTTAAAGCTGATGAGCGTACGTACGAAATCGTCGTTTTTATCTTAAAGCATTTTGGCATTGATACGATTAGACTTTTGACCAATAACCCGCGAAAACTAGAAAGCCTCAAAGGCATTGACATCATTGAACGTGTGCCAGTTGTGATTGAGTCCAATACGTTTAATGAAGGCTATTTGAAAACAAAAAAAGAGCAGATGGGACACTTATACTAAAAAGGAGTTGATATGCTAAAAGAGTTTAAAAATTTCCTTATCAAAGGCAATGTTGTCGATATGGCGGTAGGCTTTATCTTTGGTGCTGCTTTTGCCACTATCGTCAAATCTTTGGTGAGCAATGTGATTATGCCTCCTATTGGATTGTTACTAGGAAATGTTGATTTTTCTTCTTTGTTTATCCCATTAGATGGAAAAAGTTATGTTTCTTTAGCTGACTTGGAAAAAGCGGGTGCGCCTGCGATTAAATTAGGCGTTTTTTTCAATGATTTAACCTCTTTTGTTATCTTAGGTTTTGTCATGTTTATGATGATAAAAGGGTATGGAAAACTCATGAAAAAAGAAGAAGCCCC
>CAYTVI010000089.1:3946-5967 GCA_964441765.1 uncultured Sulfurospirillum sp. | reverse complement strand
TGGGCTTAAAGAACTTATGAAAGTCATTCATAACAATGAATCGTACCAATCGCAACTCAGCTACCAAGAAAAAGCTCAAAAAGAGCATGAGTCGTCTCAAAAAGAGTACTTCCCCACCGTGGATATGATTGCAGGCAGAGACACTAAGTTTAAAAAAACCTCTTATGAGCCTCAAAACAGTGACTATATGGGACTAAGAGCTTCATACATTTTGTTTGACGGTTTTAAAAGGGAAGCAAAAATCGCATCACAAAAAAGCGTTTATGATGCACAGACGTATAAAAGTGAGTTTACCAAACAACAACTATTGCTCTCCATCATCAAAGAGTATTACACCATTCAAAATGCAAAATCAGGAATGCTAGTAATAGACTACAAACTCAAAGAGTTAGAAGAAAACATCAAAAATGTCACCGTTTTAGTCCATAATGACCTTGCAACAAACGATAAAGTCCATGCCATGATAGCCTCTAAAAAAGAGGCAGAGTATGACCTCGAATCCATGAAACTTCAGTTGGAAAGTTCTCGTTTAAAACTTTTACATGTAACGGGACTTAGCCTTTCATTGGAAAAAGAAGAGGAGTTCTTGCGTGAGGCAGAATCTACGAATGATGGGCAAAGAGCAGACATTGAAGCCGATAAAAACATGGCACAAAGTTTGGAGTTTGCTTTATCTCAGTATACCTACATGCCGACTATCGCAGTTCAATACGCAATTAAAAACAATAACTATTCCGCCTTTGAAGAACAAAGTGGGACGACATCGCTTCCCAAACAAAGCAGTGATCTTAGCCTTCAATTTAGCTTTCCGCTTTTTGATGCAGGAAAAATTTCTAAAGACAAAGAAGCAGCAAGGTGGGGTCTCTTAGCCCTCCATCAAGAAATTGCTTATAAAGAAAAAGAAGCCAAAATGGAACAAGAGATTGCCAAGCGTGCCCTTGATGCGGCTCGCATCAAATTAAATGCCGCCAATGCAGCACTAAATGCAACCAGTATGGCGTATGAATACGCCAAAAAACGCTTTAGAGAAAATCTCATCAGTCACACGGATTATCTTAGTGAACTGACCAAAAAAGAAGAGGCGTATTACCGCTCTATAGCAGCAAAAAACGAAATCGAACTGAAAAAAGCAGAATATGCCTTTGCTATGGGCATTGACTTGGCAACACTATTAGGAGAGTCTTAATGCATAAATCATTCATCATCATTGCAAGTTTGTACACTTTTGTCTTTGCGGACATCTATGCCACGTATGAAGTCAAAGCGTTCAAAGAGGCATCGCTAAACGTTGTAACACAAGGCATTGTTTCAGCCATCAACGTCGATGTAGGAAGCAACGTTACTAAATCCCAGTTACTCTTAGCCTTGAACGATAAAGAAGAAAAAGCGGCCTTGGAAATGGCAAAAAGCGAATATCATTTTTTACTAACACAATATCAACGCTACGCAAACAGTGCTGAAGTATTCGATAAAAATACCCTTGATAAATTACGCTCTGAACTTGAGAAAGCTAAAAGCGCCCTTCTTTTAAGTGAAGAGAAAGTCGCAAAAATGAAATTAACTGCTCCATTTTCAGGTGTGATTGCTGAGAAAAATATTGAAATAGGTGATATGACGGGAACGAGTGGTAAAGCCCTTTTTAAACTTGTTTCCCATGAAAAGAAGCTTTTGTTGGCATTTGATTCACGCTTTGCTTATGACGTTCATGTGGGAGATTCTTTTTGTTTCAAAAAAGATGCCAAAGAGAGTCAACCTGTGTGTGTGAACATCACGAAAATCTATCCTGTGATTCAATCTGAAACCAAAAAGCTGTATGCTGAAGCCAACGGCGCTGATGTTATTATCGGCACGTTTGGTGATGGTATGATCCAAACAAAATAGAGGGTAAAATGCACCGATTTGCGATTTCAAAACCGATTACGACCCTTATGTTTACCCTGGCAATTTTGTTTTTTGGCTACACGCAAAGACAAAAAATGCCCGAAACTTATCTGCCTAATGTCGATATTCCTGTCGTTACC
>CAYTVI010000089.1:0-3918 GCA_964441765.1 uncultured Sulfurospirillum sp. | reverse complement strand
CGTTATGACGACCTATAAAAATGGTTCCGCAGAGGTTATTGAGAGTAAAATCACCGATAAAGTTGAAGAAGTCATAAGCAGCATTTCTGAACTCGAAAGTGTTAGTTCCAACACATCTCGCGGTATTTCTGTTGTAGTAGCACAGTTTAAATTAACAAAATCCATTGAAGAGGCAACAAATGATGTAAGAGATAAAGTTGCCTCCATTGAGCTTCCTAGTGGTGTGGATAAACCTATTATTGAAAAATATTCGATGAATGCTGCGCCTATTATTACTCTTTTTGTATCAACAACGTCAGACGATGTCCAAAACTTGATGCTCTTTGCTAATGAAACGATCAAACCAAAACTTCAAAATGTACGTGGTGTTGGGCAAGTTAGTGTCATAGGATTACGCAATAAAATTCTTAAAATTACTCCCAATAGTGCAAAACTCAGTGAATATGGTCTTGACCTTAACGATCTTGCCAACAAAATCAATGAAGAACATATCAAGCGAGACGGTGGACGTGTTGTCCAAAGTGAAAAAGAGTGGAGTATTTCCATTGATGCGGATGCCTTAAATGTAGAAGAGTTAGAAAATATTAAAATTAAAGATGGTATCTTACTCGGAGATGTCGCAACGGTCGTTTATGATATTTCTGACGAACGAACGTATGCTAATTTCAATAGTAACAGCGGTGTTTTACTCGAAATTAAAAAGGTCTCTGGTGCGAATGAAATCGAGATTGCCGATAGTGTTAAAGAGCAGATTCCGATGTTACAAAAACTCTCCAAAGAGTTTCACATCGATATTTTATTTGACTCAACAACGTTTATCAAATCAACCCTGCACAGTGTTCAATTCGACCTTGTTTTAGGATGTGTTTTAGCCTCTTTGGTCGTTTTGGTTTTTTTACGCAATCTTACATTAACGTTTGTAGCTGCTATTGCTTTGCCCGTATCAATTTTCGGTGTTTTAGCAATTATGGGATGGAGCGCTCAAACGCTCAATCTTTTAACCCTTACTGCACTTACCCTTTCAATTGGCATTATTATTGATGATGCCATCGTGGTGATTGAAAACATCTATAAAAAGCTAGAAGAAGGCTACCCAAGATTACAAGCAGCTAAAGAGGGTGTTGGAGAGATTTCATTTTCAATTTTAGCTATTTCAGCGATGCTTTTAGCTGTTTTTATCCCTATTGCAAATATGAGTGGTCTTATAGGACGTTTTTTTACAAGTTTTGGTATAACCATCGTCGCAGCAGTTTGTATTTCGTACATTATCGTTATTACGCTGATTCCCATGATTATTTCATTGGTTGTAAAACCGGTGCATTCAACTTTTTACCTCAAAACGGAACACATCTTTCTTTCTTTAGATCAATGGTATAAAACACTTCTTACCAAAGCCTTACGCTATCAAAAAACAACACTTTTAGGTGCGCTTGTTATCTTTATCATCTCTTTGATGTTGTCAGGAAACTTGGGAATGGTCTTTATGCCCAAAGAAGATAAAAGTCAATTTAAAATCTCTTTGAGGGCACCTACGGGAATTTCAATGGAAGCAATGAAAGCACAATCGCTTGAGATTCAAAAAGAGCTCTTGGCACGTCCTGAGATTGAGTATTCTTCCCTATCCGTTGGACTAAACAGTGCTATTCATGAGGGAGCTATTTTTGTAAAACTGGTATCTATCAATCAACGCCATAAAAGCCAACAAGAGATTATGAATGAAATCCGTGAAAAAGCAAAGGTCTATGACTCTATTGAAATTAACATCAATGAAACTGAAGATGGAGGCGCTGGGAGTGAAATTGTAACACCGTTTCAGATCATTTTAAGAGCGCCTGATGAAGCACGTGTTGAGGCGTCAGCTCATAAATTGATGGAGCATTTAAAAAGTATTTCAGGTGCGACGAGTATTCAAAGTAATATTCAGGAGAAATCCCCTCAACTCTCTTTAAAAATTCTGAGTGCTAATAGTGCAAAATACGGTGTTAAAGCCAGTGATATTGCAAATTTGGTTGCGTTAGCATATTCGGGGGAAATGGCGGTAAGCTACTACAGGCAAAATGGCAAAGAGTACGATATTGTCATGCGCCTATCCGATGACAAGCGAATGAATCCAGAAAATATTGGTAATTTGTTCATTAAAAATGATAAAGGACAAATGATACTTTTATCAACTTTGGTGAACATCACGTATACCAATGTTCCTACAACTATCAAACGATGGGATCGGCAGAAGTATATTCTCGTGGGGGCTGATTTATCGGAAAATTTAACGTTAGACTTGCTTGTAGACTCGGTCATTTCCCATCAAAATCAATGGCTCTTAGATGGAGTAAGTTATACGCTTGAAGGTGATGCAAAAAATATGGCAGAGACCAACGAAGCTTTTGGTGTTGCCATTATAGCGGCCATCATTATGATTTATCTCATTCTTGCATCCCTGTATGAATCCCCTTTACAACCCATCATCATTATGAGTGCAATGCCTTTAAGTTTTACTGGCGCTTTTTTAGGACTTTATTTTGCTCAAATGCCAATGAGTCTTTTTAGTATGATGGGGCTCTTTTTATTGCTAGGGCTTGTTGGTAAAAATTCTACTTTGGTGGTTGACGCCGCCAATAAAAACAGGCAAGAAGCTATGGACTTAGAGAGTGCCATTATTCATGCAGGGGTTTCAAGGCTACGTCCTATTTTGATGACAACCGTTGCGATGTGTTTTGGTATGCTACCGCTTGCTCTATCCGTTGGTGAGGGTTCAGGAATTAAAGCGCCGATGGGTATTAGTGTTATTTTTGGACTTTTAATCTCGACGCTATTAAGTTTATTTGTTGTTCCCGCATTTTATAAAATGATAGCACCGTGGGATGATAAATTCAGAAAAATCTATACACAAAAATAAGGTATTGGTTTTGAATGATAGAATAAACTTGGTACAATGACACGCTTAGTTGAAGGATTAAATGAATGGCACAAAAAGTCAAATTAGAAGATAAAACGCAATTCATTTGTGAAAAAGCTTATGAAACATTTGTGCAAAATGGCATGCGTAACTTTTCACTGAATAAATTTATAGCGTCTTTGAGTATGTCTAAAGGACAGTTTTACTACTACTTTAAGACAAAAGAGGCATTGATTTATGAAGTGATTCGACGTAAAAGCGATGAAATACTTGAACACGTCGCCCAAGATATTGAGACCAAAAAAACATTTCTTGACAAATTACTGGTATTTTTTGCTTCTTATACCGATATTAATACCGATCCGATATATGTGGATTTGGAAAAAGTAGTACGCGATACATTTGTGCTTTATATGAACGTTGAAAATGAATACATTAAGCAAATTAATATTGATTTTTACGATGTGACCTATACGTATCTTGATGCCATTTTTGATGAGATGATTCAAAACGGTTATTTAAAAAACGACGCCAAGAAATGGCTAGAAAGCCTTATAGCAACGGCGGACGGTATGTATTTTCACTCAATGATTAAAGAAGATTACGATTTGAAAAATACTTTATCAGAATATTTGCTTATGCTAGATGCCCTTTTGAAGAAATAGTCTCTCAAAATAGTCAAAACTTTGAAAAACGTTTATAACTAGTTGAAATTTTAAATTAAGGAATAAAGATGACTTACGTCATTATTGCAGTCGTTCTCGTTGTTTTTTATTTACTCACAAAAAACTATCAAACTGAGTCCTATCAGCACATAAATGTCGATGTAAAGCAAACACTCAAAGGTGACTTAAGTGAACACGAAGCAGGACTTTTAGTGGCACTCATGGCAAAAGTGGCTAAGGCAGATGGTCGGGTGTGTGAGCTTGAAGCGGAGCTTTTAAAGCATACCTTTAGTGACATTTCCCGTGTGTTTGAAAACACTGAAGCGATTCGTGAGGAGTTAAAAGCTCTTTATGCGC
>CAYTVI010000088.1:0-6711 GCA_964441765.1 uncultured Sulfurospirillum sp. | reverse complement strand
GAAATTGCTAATTTTAAACTCCTCGATAAGCAACTTTTTTACCCAGATTTTAAAACACGCGCGAGATAATTACATGTAAAGATTAAGAGGCTTTTAAACGCCTCTTAATTATACTTCTTACATCTACGATAAAACTCCATCTAAACAATATGCAAAAAATGCATATTTAAGTTATATTTAAGTTTTTATTCTACATTTTTTACCCAATTTCCACATAAGCTTAACTATGGTACATTTTCTAAAATCGGTAAACGATGGTTTACTGTTTGTAAGAGTCAAAAATAAAAAATAGAGTTTTAAAAAGCATAAAAGCCTTTTAACCCCTATAAATACGAGCTTTCTCTCTCTTTAGGCTTGAAAGTCTTTTGGGAAGCTTAAGCAGACAAAATTGGTCTATTTTTATTGACTTTGACTAAAATGTGTAAAAAAAGGAATACTCAGTGATAAATAAAGAGTCAGTCAACAAAGCACGTTCACTTTACTATGGTCTTTTAAGTAAAATGTTCGTATTTACAACCAGTCAAGAACGCTATGCTGGGGTAGTAGAAGCGCTTGATGGAATGATTGAAAATCCTATCGATGAAAACTCAGGTGAAGCGCTTAAAGAACTCAAAGCATTTCTTGTTGAAAAAGGCGAAGAAGCGCTGATTCAAGAGTATGATGATGTTTTTCACAATCCTGCGTACAAAGTGGTTCGCAACACGGCTTCGTATTATGATGAAGGTGTTGAAAGTGGGCATATGCGTGTTGCCGTTAAGAATTTTTTGGCAAAAACACGTATTCGACGAGACGAAAATAACTTTAAAGAGAACGAGGACAGTGTTGGGTTTATTCTCACGTTTATGCACGAGTTAATCGAGCTGATTATGAGTGGTCAAAAAGAGTATGAAAATATTCAGCATTGCTTATTTGTTGAAGTGATTAACCCTTTTATCGATGAATTTATTGTGAATCTTTATGAACATAAAATGTCTCGTGCTTATCAATCCGTTGCTATTGTGCTCAATGCTTTTATCGCGTTTGAGCGTATGTATTTTGAAGTGGCTAAACCACCAATGAAAGAGACAAGAGCACAAAAACCTGAGGTGATTTCAGGGGCAGAAGCTAGACGAAGAGCTGAAAATAAAGCCAAAAGAGATGCTGACAAAGCAGCTAAAAAAGAGTTAGAAGCATAGCAATCCAAAGAGATTGCTCAAGGAAAGAAAGTCTCTTTTTTTGAGCAATCTCTTCTTTGGAGAGATTAATTTATGCAAGGAGTATTGTATGAATGAAAGCAGACGTGGCTTTGTTAAAAAAGCTGCAATTGCTGGTGCTGTTGCTACCGTTGGTGTCGTCGCCGCGCAAGCAGCGGGTGCTGGTTCAAACAGTTCCAATGGCGTTGTTATAGGTAAATCGAAGAAAAAAGAGATTACCTATAAGAAAACTCAAGCATGGGAAGACTTTTACAAGTCTGCTATGTAAGAAAAGGGAGATAAGCGAATGGAAAAAACTACCGCTCGTGCTCTTACGACCACAGTAGGTCGTCGTTCATTTCTTAAAATGGCAGCAGTTGCTGGTGCATTTGGCGCCACTTCAGCATTTGCCAGTGGAAATGTAACGAGAGCCGCAACAGAGGAAGAGGTTAAAAACCCATTCCCAGGATCGAAGAAAATCAGAACGATTTGTACTTCGTGTTCTGTAGGATGTGGTGTGATTGCAGAAGTTCAAAATGGTGTATGGGTACGTCAAGAAGTTGCTCAAGACCACCCAATCAGCCTTGGTGGACACTGCTGTAAAGGTGCTGATATGATCGATATGGTCAAATCAGAAGTACGCCTAAAATATCCAATGGTTAAAGAAAATGGCCAGTGGAAACGTCTTTCTTGGGATGATGCGCTCAATCGTATCGCGAACAAGTTAAAAGAACTGAAAGCAAAAGATGGCCCAGATTCTGTCCAATTCTTTGGATCAGCAAAAATGGGTAATGAGCAAGCATACTACTTTAGAAAGTTTGCAGCATTCTTCGGAACCAATAATACAGACCATCAAGCTCGTCTTTGACATAGCTCCACAGTCGCCGGTGTGGCGAATACATTTGGATATGGCGCTATGACAAACTCTTTGGGAGATATTCAGAAGTCTAAAGCTATTATCATTTTCGGAGCAAACCCTGCGGTTAACCACCCAGTAGGTTTCCAACATTTCTTAAAAGCAAAAGAGCGCAATAACGCACAAATTATCGTTGTTGATCCACGCTTTACCAAAACAGCTGCAAAAGCAGATATCTTTGCACAAGTACGTCCGGGTACTGATATTCCGTTCATCTATGGTATGCTCAATATCATCTTCGCAAATGGCTGGGAAGATAAAGAGTACACAGATGCGCGTGTATTTGGTATGGACAGAATTAGAGAAGAAGCTAAAAAATGGACACCAGAAGTTGTTGCTGATGTAACAGGTGTACCTGCTGAAAAACTCATTCAAATCACTAACATTTATGCTAAAAATCGCCCTGGTACACTCATTTGGGCTATGGGTCTTACACAACACAGTATTGGAACATCCAATACGCGTATTGCTCCAATTCTCCAACTTGCTCTTGGTAACATGGGTAAAGCGGGTGGTGGTACAAACATTCTAAGAGGTCACGACAACGTTCAAGGTGCGACTGATATGGGATGTTTATCTGATTCACTTCCAGGCTATTATGGTTTGGCAGCGGGTTCTTGGAAATATTTTGCGAAACAATGGGGTGTTGATTATGAATACCTTGTTAAGCAATTTAAAGATGCATCATGGATGGAAAAAAATGGCTTCTCACTCGCTCGTTGGTGGGCTGGTGTTGCAGGTGTAAAAGATGCTGAAGCGATTGACAATGCAGGTACGACCCTCAAAGCACTACTCGTATTTGGAAATGGTATCACATCTATTGCGCAACAAGCTAAAGTAAAAGAAGCACTTGATAATCTTGAAATGGTTGTTTTAGCTGATCCTTTTGTGAACGAAGCGGCTGTTTTAACCGATAAAAAAGATAACGTCTTTATCCTTCCTGCGGCAACTCAGTTTGAAACAAGCGGTTATACCGTAGCAACAAATAGAAGTGCACAGTGGAGATATAAAGTGGTTGAGCCTCTTTATGAGAGCAAGCCAGACCAAGAAATCATGTTTGAACTCGCAAAACGTTTAGGTTTCTATGAGCAATACACCAAAGCAATGATGATGCAAGAAACTAAAGACGGCAAGTTAGAGATGATTCCTGGAAAATCTAGCTTTACATGGCCAGAAGATGCGACCAATGAAATTGCGCGTATCATCAAAACCATTGGTTTAACAGGCTGGACAGCTGAGAGAATCAAAAAACATACCGATAACTGGCATATGTTTGATGAAGTCACAGGTGCTGGTTTTGGACCAATGAAAGGCGAGTTCTATGGATTACCATGGCCTTGTTGGACAAAAAAACACGGTGGTTCTCCAAACCTTTACGATACCAGTATCCCTGTAAGTCAAGGTGGTATGGGCTTTAGAAATAACTTTGGTTTGGAAAAAGATGGTGTGAACTTGCTTGCTGAAAAAGGCTCTTTCCCTAAAGGTTCTAAAGTTGAAACAGGTTATCCAGAAATTACCAAAGACAATATTGAAAAAGTTCTTGGTATCACCCTTACTGAAGAAGAAAAAGCAGCGTGTGGTGCAAACTGGAAAGTTGATAACAGTGGTATCTTAGTCCAAAAAGCACTCGAAGCAGGTGTGTGCCCATACGGTAACGCAAAAGCACGTGCGGTTGTTTGGAACTTCCCTGATCATATTCCATTACACCGTGAGCCACTTCACTCACCAAGACAAGATTTGGTTGAAAAATATCCATCGTTTGCAGATAAACCAAACCATTTCCGTGTCTTGACAAAATATGCTTCTGTTCAAAAAGCAAAAGACTATTCAAAAGAGTTCCCAATCAATATGGTAACAGGTCGTTTAGTCACAATGAACGGTGCGGGTATCGAAAACCGTGCTTCTAAATATATTTGTGCACTAACACCAGAGATGTTCTGTGATATTCACCCAGATTTAGCAACACAACACGGTATCAGAAATGGTGCAATGATGTGGGTACATTCACCAGAAGGTACAAAAATCAAGGTAAAAGCAAAATACTCTTATACCGTTCTTCCTGATATGGTCTTTATGCCATTCCACTTTGCGGGTTATTTCCAAGGAGCGGATAGAACAGGTAATTTCCCAGCAGGAACTAAGCCTTTTGCAAATGGCGAGAGTGCCAATACCGTTACAAACTACGGTTATGACATCGTGACTCAGATTCCTGAAACTAAAGGCGGTCTGTGCCGCGTCGAAAAAGCGTAGGGGGTGAGCAATGGAATACGCAAAAATGAAATTTTACTGTGATGAGCACAGATGTATCGAATGTGATGGCTGTTCAATTGCATGTGCGGAAGCACATGAATTGCCCGTTGGGATTAGTAGACGTAAAGTGGTAACCATTAACGAGGGGATTCCTGGAAAGGAATTTTCAACGTCGATTGCATGTATGCATTGTACCGATGCACCGTGTGAGCAAGTGTGTCCTGTGGATTGTTTCTATATCCGTGAAGATGGTATCGTTCTTCATGATAAAAACACATGTATCGGATGTGGATACTGCTTATACGCATGTCCATTTGGTGCACCACAATTCCCAAGAGATGGCGCGTTTGGTGCTAAAGGAGCGATGGATAAATGTACGATGTGTGCCGGTGGTCCATTAGAGACGAACTCTAAAGAAGAGCGTCATCTTTATGGTCAAAACCGTATCGCAGAGGGCAAAGTACCTGTGTGTGCCGCGATGTGTTCAACCAAAGCATTACTTGTCGGTGATGCTGAATCAATCGCAAATATCTATAGAGCACGTGTTGCAACAAAAGGTAAAGGCCTTAAACTTGCAGCAAATCCTTATGGGTGGGATAAAGCGTATCAATCATGAAAGGAGAGGTAATGAAAAAGTTTAGTTATTTGTTCATTGCCTCTTTGTGTTTGGCATCAGTGGCGTTTGCTGCTGAGAGCCAAATCTGGGGAGAGATGCGCATAGCCAATATCTTTGGATATGGACAAGAGCAGAGCTTAAAACTAGGACCTTTGTTTACCATGCTCCAACATGAGTACTTCACTAAAATCTTTCTAGCGATTTTAGTGTTAGTACCCGCAGCATTTTTGACACACTATATGATTATAGGACCAAAAGTGTTCCCGCATGATGGGAAAAAGATTCTGGCATTTAGCTTGTATAACCGTATTATTCACCAAGTAGCGGCTGTCTCGTTTATCGTGATTGTTCCTACAGGGTTTGTCATCGTATTTGGTAGCTTCTTTGGTGGAGGAACATTCGTTAAATTGTGTAAAGATTTACACGGTATCTTTACGATTCCTTTTGCCATTGTTGTTATTCCAATGTTCTTGATGTGGCTTAAAGAAGCCTTCTTTAATATGGATGACGTCAAATGGATGATGATCGTTGGAGGGTACCTCTCTAAAGAGAAAAAACCGATTCCTGCAGGAAAGTTTAATGCAGGTCAAAAAATGTGGTACTGGATCGCAACCTTAGGGGGAATGGTCATGGTTATCAGTGGTGCGGCAATGTTCTTTTTAGATTTCAATATTGAAATGATAAAAAGTATGACAGGGCTTAGCCAAATTGATTTCTTACGTGTGATGGCAATCGTACACAACGTGGTAGGCTTCTTAGTTGTTGCCTTGTTTATCACCCATGTTTATATGTCTATGTTTGCGATTAAAGGTGCGGTTCATAGTATCCTTAATGGTCACATGGAAGAAGAAGAGGTTAAAATCTTACACAGTTCTTGGTATAAAAAACTCAAAGAACAAGGCAAGGTTTAAGCTTTTACTTGTAAGGAGGTCTCACACAGACTTCCTTACATTTTTTATGTTAAAATATGCAAGATTTGCACGTCAAAGGAAGAAAATGGAACCAATTTTTAGTACCAAGATTACCAAAATCAAAGGTAAAGAGAAGTTTGAAAGAGACGACACATTAGTGCGTGAAATAAAGCTTGAACTTATTGTCAATGGCAATAAAGTAGGTGCTGTGATGGCAACACCTGTGGATCAAGAAGCTTTAGCTATTGGTTATTTGATGAGTGAAAATATCATCGAGACCTTTAGTGATGTCACCTCTTTGAAACTTCTCAATGAGGGTATGCGCGTTGAAATCGAGGCAAAAGTCAACGAAGCAAATATCAAAAAGCTCAATGCTGAGGGTGTTGTTATCAGTGGTTGTGGTAAGAGTATGACGGCTAACATTGACCCAGAAGCCATAGAAGCCAAAGTGATTAAGAGCGATTTTTCAATTTCTGCTGAGTTGCTTTCAAAACAGATGAGCCAGTTTTACACCGAGTGTCCTTTGTATGAGCAAACAGGCTGTGTGCATACCGCAAAGCTTTTTACGGATGAAAACACTTATTTTATCGGTGAAGATATTGCGCAACATAACACCATTGATAAAGTCGTGGGTAAAGCACAAATGGCAGGGGTTGATATCTCCAATTCGTTTTTGATGGTGAGTGGGCGTCTTTCGTCTGAGATGGTTGCTAAAGCGGTTATGCACCAAATCCCTATCCTTGCTTCACGCACCGCATCTACGTGTTTAGGTTTGATGATAGCGGAAAAATTTGGGCTTACACTCATTGGGTTTGTGCGAGGCGATACGATGAACGTCTACCGACA
>CAYTVI010000087.1:0-6901 GCA_964441765.1 uncultured Sulfurospirillum sp. | reverse complement strand
GAGTTAAAAAAGTTGATGGAACAAAGACCGATGATGCCAATGATGGGTAAAAAATGATAAAACTTTAGAGGGATTGTACAAATCCCTCTACTTCAGTTCTTTGAATGTTATCGTATAGTCCAAAATCTTCCATTTAAGGTTTTAGAGATTTTGACCTTTCCTTCTTTAATCGTTACTTCCTCTGATACAGAAGATTTTTCAATATGTTTGATATCATTTTCATAATTTTCACCTTGAATCGTAATGACATAGTCTACTCGATAAGTATGATCTGTTGATGGCGCAATAAAAAGAGAGTCTATGGTGCATTTTACTTCATTAAAGATAGAAAAACTGTTACCAAGTGTTTCTTCTAAGTCCATCAGTGTGGTACCATCACTGCTACTCATCCACTCATCGGAGAGTAAACTCATTAAAGATGAGAGATTTTTGCCTGAATACTCCCGTGCAAAACGTTGGTAAAGTTCTTGAATACGTGTTTGGTTGCCCATTTGTGAAAAAGATTGAATTTGTCCTTCATGAGCGGCGAGGCGTTCTTGAATGGTGTATAAAAGATTTGCAATCAACGCTTGATCTGGCAGAGAAGAACCTTTCGTTTTGGATTCTTTAAGTGTTGTTGCATGTTTTTGGTACTCTGTATTCAAGGTGTTATAGGTATCGATATACGCTTGTGTCTCACTTACTGCAAGATTTTCAACCTTAGTATGAAGGGCTTTTACCTCGCGAAGCATGGGTGATTCGACAACGGACTCTTCCAAGCGTTTTTGTTCAATGAGTTTACCTTTTAGTGCCATCAACTCTTGAATACGAAGTCTAAGCGCTATAAATTTTTTTCCAAGAGGAAAGCCTTCAAACGAGTAGGTGGTAAAGGTATCGTTAAATTTCCCATATTTTGCATAATAACTTGCTTCATTGCTGCTTTTTTTGCCTTCTTCAAGAGCTGGAAAGCTAATGGTAAAAGGAAGTAACGTAGAGAGCTCTTTGAGTTTTACAAGGTAAGTATCCTCTTTTTTGATATCTATCTCTCCAATCAGCTTTTCACACTTCTCCAGTGTACTTTTCCAAATCACCGTGTCATTCACAAGAAAATTATCTTCAGGTGCTGGTTTAAATGCTTTGAGCGTCAAAAGGTTATTGAGTAAGATTTTTGTATTGGGCATACTGTTTTGAATAAAGGCGTATACTTTAAGTTTTGAAAGGTTGCTTTTGATTGTTTCAAGCGTATCATTTTTTTGCAACTCTTTTTCTGTGGCATAATGCAGATAAGGGCTTGAAACGATTGCGTAATCCCCCTCTTTAGCGCGTTTCATCCCAGCATTAAGTATCATTTTTCCCGATTCTTTATCCAAGGTGAAAATCTCTTGTGCAACCATTTGTGCATACCACTGCCTCCACTCCTTTTGCAATGCATCTAAATATTCAGCATCTCTTTGTCGATTGTTAAGTTCGCTTTCCACACTTTTGAGATAGCTTTGTGCTTCTGCGCGAATGGTAGAAGGATTAATATTGGAGAGCATTTGATCGACTTTTCGTATCGTCTCTTTGTAGCCATTAACATTGCCATAAAGCTGTGCAATAGCGTTACTTTCTTGTACACTGTAAAGAGACATTAACGTTGCTTTTTGCTTGGCTTCATCTGCCGTTTTTGCGGCTAAATCATTGAAAAGGGAAAGTGTTTGATCGTCTAATTTAGCAAAATTCTTCCATTCAGCTTTGAGTGTTTCGATGGCATAAAGATCACTCTCAAGCGTGTCAAGAGAACGGATAATTGCCTGATGTGCTTGAAGAGGAGCGGCGATAAGCTCTTTGCGTGAGGCAATCATATGCTCAATCGTATGCAATGAAACGCCATCATCATTGATTTTTCCAATGGTTGTATACGCATGTTCTTTGAGATAGTCATTTGCACCTTTTGCTGCATGTGCAATCTGAGGCCTCCAATCGGCAATAACATTTTCAGGATTAAAATCATGAAGCGTGTTGTATCCTTTACCATAGGTTCCTGAGAGTTTTTGTAAAAAACTCCCAAGAGCCTCTCTTTGTTGGTAAATAGCACTGCTCACGCGTCTCATCTCTGCTGTGACATGGTTAATTATTTCGTTGATGCGTAGCTTATCATTGTTATAACGTTGCAAAGAAATGGCTTCAAGGATTTTATATGCTTTGAGGGTTTTCTCTTTTGCCTCTTTCCATGCAATATCCAACGCTTGTTGTGCTATAGCAATATCATTTTGCGTAATCTCTTTGTTTTGACTTTTTAGCCACTGCAAATGAGGGGTGTCATTGACGGAAGGTTTTGAAGTTTCCGCACTACTGAGGGCTTCATAAAAAAGTGTATCCATGGTTTTAAAAAGTGTCTCATGAAGGATTGTCCACGCTTTATTTAAGGCTAAAACACTTTCTAAATTATTCGCAGCGAGAAAGCGCTGTAGTTCATCAAAAGCAGGTTCTTTGTATTCAGAAGCTTTTTCGTTTGCTACATCTAAAGCAGGTTTAAAGCGTGCTAAAAGAGAGGTTTCATACTGTTGTTGAGTTGGAGAAGCTTCTTTGTTGGCTTGATGGATTGTTTCGATAAAGGTTGCCTTATTCGCTTCCATCTCTTTATCCAATTTTTTTACCCATTCGAGTGCTTGAGTGTTGAGTGCTGCAAACTCTTTTTCCAGTGTATACTCACTAACGACCATTGCGTTAATGGCAAAAAGATTGCTCTCTTCTGCTATCTTGAACAAAGCATCCCGTGCGTGTTGTTTGAGTGCAAAATCGGTACTTTGAGCATTCGCTTGTGCCGATGCTTTCATCTTTTGCAGTTCGGCTAATTTTACAGGGAAAAGTGCTTTTTGCTTTTCTAAGGTTTTGAGTTTTGTGTAATAGGCAATCACCTCATCTAGATTATTAAAGGCTTTTCCAAATTTTTCATTAAAGGTTCTAAATTTTTCACTTTCTTGTCTTAGACGTGTTTGCGCCCACTCTTTTTCAACTTGCTTGTTTAAATCTTGAAGCAACTCTTTAATCCAACGTCGTGATACATTCTCAAACTCTTGTAATTGCCGTAGTTCATGCTCTTCTTGGATAGCCTGAGCTGAGCCACTCATGCGCTCCCATAAGGAGAGAGATATCTCAGGAAAACTCTCACCCAATTTGGTTTGAACATAGGCTTTGACAAGCTCTCTTGTGGATGCATCGGTGATGAGGTATTTGTTAAAAAAGTAAGTCACAGTATCGCTGTCGACGGGAATGGTTGCAGGTGCATTGCCTGAGCTTGAGCCTATGATTCTTCGGTCATGGTTGACAACACCATAAAGCGTTTCAATTTGCAATGCCGCTTTAGTGCTTTTAAAGAGTTTGTGTGATTCGTAGGTGAGTTTGACCGCTTCCCAGAGCATATTGACGACGGGATGATTGACAATACCAACAACGCCATCAACCGATGACATCAGCGCTTCATCGTATTCCCCAGCACCTAGTTTGGTAGAGACTTCTGCCACTTTATCGAGTACAAGTTTGATTTTAAGTACATCGTCTTTAAATTTAGGAAAAGCATCAGGATCGCCGTTGAGAAAAAAGGCTTCTCCTTTACCCATCACATCCCATAACACATCAAATGTAGCTAATTTTAAGGCTGCTTCTTGAGCATCTTTTTTTTCAGCTGTATAGGTTGCTATATTCATTCCATAGGTGGCTACTTTTGAAAACTCTTCGGATTTTGTCAAAAGAGAGCCTGCTGTCAGAGGGGTGATAAGGACACATGCTATAATCATCGGAAAAGTATAGAGATTTTTTTTCATAAATGTACCTCATCGATAACGTTTACATGTAAGCCTTTAAAAGCGTACATATAAAAAGTGATTTAAGGAAATGTTCTCACACCATTGCTTGGATTGTATTTGTAATCAAAATAGACTCGACCCGCTGCAATATTAGTGATTCGCAAAACAGCATAAGTATTATTAGCTAATTTTACGGCAATGACGTCATTAATCGTATCAATGTTAGTATTACCTCCATATCCCATATCTGGAACCGTAATACCAGTTATACCGATAGCGCCTAAATTTTGTACTTGTGCGCCCGCGTTTCCCCATAGCAAATTACTCTCTTTATAGACTTCGCTTGATGTAATAAGGGTGGTTTTTTCATCATTGGAAAAATTAAAACCATCGGCGTTATTACAAGGAGGCATGCAACTGGCTTCTAGAAAAAAAGTTCCTGAAGTTATATAATCATTACTGTTCATATCATTTGTGATGGCAGCTAAACTTTTTTTAATAACCGCTCCAGAGTCGCTGACACTTAAGAAAAAGTCATTGTTTTGTGCACTAGCGGTTGTACCACTTGCAATATCGGCCGCATAGGTGAGTCCAAAGATGAGAGGGTTTTTCATCGAAAGAAGCATAGCCCCTTTTTCTCCTACTGCAAATGTAAATTCAGTCACACCTCTATCGCTGTAGGTAGTTCCTGTGCTAGACGTCATCACAGTTCGGTTAAAGGAAATAGAAGCATAATATTTGTTTCCTGTCATCGCAACATTGTTCAAAGTAAAATCTAAACGGATATTTTCTAGCGCCGAAAAGTCTTTACGCAGTGCCCGCTCCAAAGTCATATCATCTCCTTCAAAATCCCTGCTAACATAACGCATAAAGTTGATATCGTCTTCTTGTTCGTAGTACGTTTTGAGTTTATTAAGTGTTTCACCAATGAGGGCATAAAAGTCCACATCACTAAAACTTACTTTTACATGCGCATCTTCAAGTTCATTGGCTTTGCCTGCAGTGTCAATCACTTTGACATAGATATCATACGTTTGTGAAAGATCTGGCTGAAAGGAAAAGTCAAAGCCACCATCTTTTTCAAATTTGGCTTTTTGCCATGTTCTTGCTCCATCCAAAGAGACGGTAATCGCACCTACAGGATTTTTCCCGGTTCGTGCTTTTCCTCTTACATGTAAATAGCCTTTATCCAAACTCTCTTTTAAAAGTACCGCTTCTTTATTAACGTCATCAAAAGAGAGTGCATTGATATGGAGGTAATCAAAGCCAACTTCTTCTTCGCCTCCTCCAAAAATCCACCATTTGGCATATAAGGAAGGTGTAATCACTAAAAATAAACATGTCATGAGCGCAAGTAGTTTTGTTTTCATCGGGCATCCTTAAAATGATAGCTTAAAGCCAAGAGTGATACTTTGTTCTTGGTAATCATTTGAAACAGTTGAATACTGAAGGTCATTAATATACGCTTTTGCATAAAGCATCACACGGCTAAAGGGATCCATTTTCCCAAGATTCCAATACGCATCAAAATAGCCAAACATCTTATCCAAATCATCGCCTACGTCTCGTGTGGATTTGTTTTTACCGACACGAATATTGGTTGAGATTTTTTGACTCGGGATGTCAAAGCCTAAGCCAACGGCGGCTTGGTAGTATTTGTTGTTCCCATTGATGTCTAGTTCATCGTTCATATCCCACGTTCCTAACATAATGGAAGGTTTGAGAACAAGGTCATCGAGAGTGTGTCTAGTGTTAAAGGTAGAATTGAAACGAAACTCTTTTTGGGAACGCTGGTTATTGTCGGTGTCGTATAACGTATACGAAAGACCGATATCGGAGTGAACAATACCAAAGCGGTCACGGTAATTTAAATCAAACATATCGTCCGATGTTTTGTTGGTTCCATCAATCATATTGAGCTTGTAGTTGATGTCCACTACGGCATACTGCCTATCGAAAACATCTTTAAAAGTAAAACCAACGTTAGGGCGATAGGTGTGTGTCGTTGTTGTTTTATCACCTTCTAAATTGTCTCTAAACCATAAAAAGCCTGTATTCATCGTTGTTTTTGGTGTAATTTTATAGCGCCATGTGGCTTTGGCTTTTTCTCTATCGGGTGTAGCCGAACCGGTTACGGTTTTAAAGTCAGGATCAATGCGCTCAAATTCTAATTGAACGCGACTTGGATTTTTATTGCCAATAGCTTGCAAAAAAATGGCATTACCTTTTTCTTTCTCGGTAGTGGTACCATCATCGGTTTCATGTTGCGAATGAGAATATTCTCCATAAAGTTTCAATCCAGGAATGGGGCGATAGGTTGAATTAAGAGTAATTAAAGAGGTGTCGTACAAAGGGATGTTAGAGACAACCGCATTGCTATCGTGTGTTTTAACTGCATCAAGACCAATACTCAAATCATCACTTACTTTCTTATTGTACCGAATACCATATACTTCTCTATCAGTGGACTCAACTTCATTGTCCCAAAAGCTTTCCCATCGAGGTGCTGCAAAACCATACGTCACATCTAAGGTATCACCATTTTCTAAGGAATATGTGTACCCAGCTCCTTTTAAAGAGGTGTTGAGTGAATATTTGGAATAGGATCTAAAAAAATCACCTAAGTCCAACAATTGATTATGCCCTTTGATTTGCCCTGCAAGTGTAAACAAGGAGAGCTTTTTAATATCTTTTCGCTCATCATCGGTCAGTTTTAAGCCTGCATTGATGTTATAATCAAACCCTTCAAATTGACCTTTGGTATAGACAGAGATAAGATTGTAATACGTTAGACCATTTGTGAGCATAGAGCTTGAAGCACTAGGCCCTGATATCTCGTTGTGTTGGATGTAAAAATCATTTTCTACGCGAAAAGTGTTGGAGGCATTTAGGTGGATTGCAGATATTGAAAATAAGGAAATTAAGCTCAAGAGACAACTGTTTTTATGAGAAATCATCGCATTGTCCTTATATGTTGATACTAAATTGTAAATCTAAGTTATTAAAGTAAAGCTTAAGATAGTTATAAAAAAAATATATGGTTAAAAAAGTATGGTTGTTTGTTACTTTTTTAAGCAATCACTTCATGTTTTCATGTGTTATAATCCGTATTATTTTGCTTAAAGGATAACATC
>CAYTVI010000086.1:6028-7322 GCA_964441765.1 uncultured Sulfurospirillum sp. | reverse complement strand
AATGGAACACCAAAGCTGATGGCGCGCACAAGCGTGAACGCGCTGAGGTGCTCTCTCGCAAGCTGTTAGATTCGTTTGGCAAAGGCGGTATGCTTCATTACGCGCAAGGCAAATGGTATCCGGGTGAGCCTTTGCCTAGATGGCAGACGTCTATCATTTGGCGAAAAGATGGTAAGCTCATCTGGCGCAACCCAAAACTCTTTGCAACGCTCAATGAAACCTATACCTACACCCATGAAGATGCAAAGCAATTTTTAGACAAACTGGCTTTAACGCTTGGGGTGAGTTCTGACAATGTTATGGAAGCGTACGAAGACCCTTTGTATTACATCATCAAAGAGTCCGAGCTCCCACTTGATATCGACCCGATGAAAGCTTCTTTGGAAGATAGCTTAGAGCGTCAAAGCATAGCAAATGTACTCTCACGAGGTCTTAAAACCCCTGTGGGATATGTCTTAGCACTTGGCTATGGACAAACCAGATGGATAACCTCACGGTGGGAATTACGTCGTGGATACCTCTTTTTGGCTGCGGGCAATTCTCCTTTAGGGCTTCGTTTGCCACTGGATTCTTTGGTGCAAAAACCGCACATTGAAATGGCCCTTAATTTTGAGCCAGATTTGTTTGCCGCTTCTCCAGAGCTAGGCGAATACACCCCACTTGCCAAAGAGCGCTTGTTAAAAGCAGATGCCAAAACGTGTGAAACAAGACGTTACGATACCTTTGTGCGAACGGCGTTATGTGTTGAGGTGCGTGATGGGAAGCTCTGCATTTTTCTTCCCCCGCTCAACCATACTGAGGCGTTTTTAGACCTTATTGCGTGCATCGAAGCGGTGGCAGAATCGTTACATGTAAAAGTGATTTTAGAAGGGTATGAACCCTCCCATGATCTGCGCCTTGAGCGCATCAAAGTGACCCCAGATCCAGGTGTGATTGAGGTGAATATACAACCAGCCTCTTCATGGAAGGAACTCAGTGAAAATCTTTTAACGCTTTACGCCGATGCCAGAGAATCACGCTTAGGCACGGAAAAGTTTATGGTTGATGGCAAGCACACGGGCACGGGTGGGGGCAATCACGTCACGATTGGGGCGATGAAACCTAGTGACAGTCCTTTGCTTAGACGACCCGATGTGCTTCGAAGTTTGATTACCTTTTGGCAACACCATCCAGGGCTTTCCTATCTTTTTTCAGGTGCGTTTATAGGTCCAACGTCACAAGCACCTCGTGTGGATGAAGGCAGACTTGAAAATCTCTACGAACTTGAAATCGCTTTTGCGCAAATTCCGCAAGG
>CAYTVI010000086.1:0-5928 GCA_964441765.1 uncultured Sulfurospirillum sp. | reverse complement strand
CGTTGGGGAACGCAGTTGCACGATAAATTTTTATTAGAGCATTATGTCAAAGAGGATATGCGCGATATTGTACATTTTTTAAATAACGAAGGCTATGCCTTTGCGCTGGATTGGTTTGATCCGTTTTTTGAGTTTCGCTTTCCACTCTATGGGATGCGTACGATTGAAAACATCCATGTGGAACTGCGAGCTGCGATTGAGCCTTGGCATGTGCTAGGCGAAGAGAGCACTTCTCAAGGTACGTCTCGTTATGTGGATTCTTCTTTGGAGCGTGTGCAAGTCAAAGTGTGCAATTTTACACCAGAGCGTTATACACTTACATGTAATCGTGTTGCCATTCCTTTAAGCCCCACGGGCGTGGAGGGTGAATTTGTCGCAGGGGTAAGGTACAAAGCGTGGGAGCCGTGGTCGGCACTGCATCCTACCATTGGTGTCGATACCCCTTTGGTATTTGATATTGTTGATACATGGAACAAACACTCCATCGGGGGGATGAGCTACTTTGTCGCGCATCCAGGAGGGCGCAGTTACGATACCTTTCCTATCAATGCGTACGAAGCCCAGTCACGCAGAATAAGCCGTTTTTGGGATTTTAACCATACGCAAGGCGAAGCGCAAAGCATGCCTGTTTCCATCATCGAGCAGATGGTAAGTGTCAATGGCGCCAAACGAGCCGTTGTTCCTAAAAAAATGCAAAAAAGTTTTGTTTATCAAGAAATACCCAAAAGTATCGAGTATCCGCTCACCCTTGATTTACGACGAAAGTGGGCTCCGTTATGATGTCATTACTCAATGAGTATAGCACACACTCTTTTGTTGATGAGATGTTTGATGCATCTTTACATGTAAAAGAGCATTGGAAACCCATTCACGAGGCACTCTTACGTGTGAGTGCAGATGAAATGGCGTCAAAGCAAGGTGAGATTGATTGGCATTTGGAAGATAATGGGGTGACGTATAACATTTATAACACACCTGATGGCAACACCAATCGCAACTGGAGTTTAGACCCGATTCCCTTTGTCTTAGCGCAAAAAGAGTGGGATGAAATCAAAAGAGGGATCAAACAACGCGCTACATTACTTAACTTGATTTTGAAAGATATTTACAGTGATCAGTATTTGATTAAGGACAATATCATTCCTCCCGAAGTGATTTTTGGGCACAAAGGATTTATCCCAGAAGCCTACAATTTTGGAACGAAAGAAAATTTCAACCTCTACTTTTACGCCCTTGATATGGCACGAGGCCCTGATGGAAAGATGTGGGTCATTTCCGATCGTACACAAGCGCCCTCAGGACTTGGCTATACCATCGAAAACAGACTTGCGATGAGTACGATTGCTAAAGAGCTGTACCCAAACGTTGTGCCCAAAAAACTCTCTGCGTTTGTGGATGGTTTAAAGCATCTTCTCAAACAAATGACCCAAGGCGATTTTGCCAAAGCGGTGTTACTCACCCCTGGACCTCATAATGAAACCTATTTTGAACATGCTTATTTAAGCTCATTTCTTAATATCAATCTCGTGCAAGGGGATGATTTACTCGCCAAAAATGGGACATTGTGGCTTAAAAGCTTGAGTGGCTTAAAGCCTATAACCACACTTTTGCGCCGTGTGGATGACCGCTTTTGTGACCCTTTGGAGCTTAAAAGTGACTCAAAGCTTGGAACGGCTGGTTTAGTGGATGCCTTTAGGCAAAATCAACTCCATATGATAAATCCCATAGGCAGTGCCATTGTCGAAAACTTAGGACTCAATCCTTTTATGGAGAGTATTTGTCGCTATTTTTTAGAAGAAGAACTTATCTTGCCACAAATCGCGACATGGTGGTGTGGGCAAGAAAAAGAAAGAGCCTTTGTTTTAGAAAATCTTGAAAAAATGATTATTAAAAAAATAGATACCACACAAAAAGTGGAGACCTATTTTGGTAAAAAACTCTCTTATGTCGAGATTTTAGACCTCAAAGAACTCATCTCTCGCAACCCTACACACTATGTTGCGCAAGAAGAGATTAGCTTTTCCACAACCCCTTATTACACACAAGGCAAAATCGAGCCTCGTAACAGCATCATCCGAACCTACGCGCTTAAAAGTGAAAGCGGTTATCGTGTGATGGATGGAGGATTGGTGCGTGTTTCTGCGCAAAAAGATAGCTTCCTTGTCTCTTCTCAAAAAGGGGCGAGCAGTAAAGATTTGTGGATTTTGGGCGATGAGATAGAAGAGGAGCAAGGGACATTTTTAAAGCAATACGTCTTTGTGGATACCTCTTTAAAACAGATGCCAACATCGAGTGCAGAAAATCTTTATTGGTTGGGGCGCTATCTTTCTCGTTTCATGAGTACCGCACGCTTTATGCGCTATGTATTGAAAAAAATGGCGTATTCTCAACGCTTTGAGGAGAGCTCTTCCGATGAATTTCATCTGATTTTGCAAAGAACACTCACCCATCTTAGCATGACGTATCCTGGGTTTTTAGAGCAAAATGAGTCGTTTAGCGCTCTTGCAGAGATAAGCTCTTTGATGAAAGATACGCATCGACAAGGAAGCCTCTCTTACAATATGCAAATGCTCTCCAACACACATATTAGCGTTAAAAATCTTTTAGAGATGGAGTCGTGGAAACTGTTTGACAAGATGTACAAAGAGTGGAATCTCTTTACGCGCAAATCGACACAGTCTCACCACGTCTACACGAGTGAACTGGATAAAGTTCTGATTTATTCGATGGCGTATAAAGAGCTTGTCAAAGAGAGCATGATGAAAGAGCAAGGGCGTATTTTGTACGACATTGGTTTTCGTATCGAAGAGGCTTTGATGCTCATTGCCAAGATGCGCTCGATGCTGTGTGTGAAATTAGATAAGTCGCTAACCTATGATTTATTAGAAGCATTATTGCACTCAAGTGAGAGTTTTAATGCCTATCGAACACACTATAAACGCTCTCTCCAGCTTGAAAACGTGATAGAATTTTTACTACTCAACAGTCGCTTTTCAAAATCTTTAGTCTATATGTGCGCAAAGCTTTTAAGTGATTTTAGAGTGCTTCCTAAAGCAAAAAAATACCTCTCATCCTACGAAGAGCCTATTTTTAAAGCGCAGGCTTTACTCAAACTGGCTAAGCTAGAAACCTTAACACACCTTGAAGATGAGAGCTTGCTTTTTAGTTCCTTAGATAAACTGCTTGCAACACTGTCGGAACATTTTTCGCAATGCTCTTTAGAGTTTTGTAAAACCTATTTTTCACATCATGATGAGTAAGCCATGATATATGATATTTACCACAAAAATACCTTTACCTACCAATCTATCGTGACTTTTAGTCACAATCTTGCCAGACTCAAACCACGCAACACCTCTTTTCAGCGTTTGGTGGATTTTTCTATGGAAGTAGAGCCTCTTGAGTATGAGAAAAACTTTTTTGTTGATATCTTTGGCAACACCACGAATCATCTTTTGATTCGCAAAGGGCATCAATCCTTAAGTGTCATCGGGCGCTCGCGTGTTGAGCTTTTTCCAAAAGCGATTGAAGAGCATCTTGCGCGGGTGAGAAAAAATGCTATGACGTATGCACAAGCCTTAGAATTACTTGCATCGGTGGAGAAAGAAGAGTTGCTAGCAAAGCTTTTTGTGTGTGATTCTGCGTTGATTCCTAAAGCAAGTCTTGCCATTGAAGCGTATGCCCGTCTTTCATTTGAGCCTCATCGCAATATTTTTGACGCATTGGTAGAGTTTATGGGACGAATGTATGATGATTTTGAGTTTATTGTTGGTGTGAGCGATGTGAATACCTCGGTTGATGAGGTGTTTGAGAGCAAAAAAGGGGTGTGTCAAGATTTTGCGCATTTTGCCATTGCGGCATTGCGCTCCATCGGATTGCCTGCTCGGTATATGAGTGGTTACATCGAAACACTTCCCCCAGAAGGAGAAGAAAAGCTCTTTGGTGTTGATGCCTCTCATGCGTGGGTATCGCTTTTTATTCCTAGTGTTGGATGGATAGATTTTGACCCAACAAACAACGTGATTCCTCATTCTCAACATATTCTTTTAGGCTATGGTAGGGATTATAGCGATGTTGCCCCCCTCAAAGGTGTGGTAATGAGCAGTGGCACAAGTCAACTCCGTATTAGCGTTGACGTGCGCCGAGTAAGTGTTTAGTCGTGAGGGTTGTTTTTTGTTGAAACTTGCGCGATGCGAAATGCAACAGCGTTTTGAAACATTAAAGGGTAGTCATAGCGACAGGTGATGACCCCATCACAAGGCGATACAATGGTTTGCATGAGTGTGCCATCAAGGGCATTGTAAATGCGAGCCATGGGTTGTCCGTGTAAGACGGTATCGCCTACGACGACCAAGCTATCAAATAAGCCCGCACTGTTACTTTTCACAATAGCGATATCTTCTGTACTCACAATGTTTCCATGAGAGCCCTCAAACACGGTGTAATCAATCAGACCTTTTTTACTTAAAAAGCGAATAATCGCATCTATGACTTTAGCCGATTCCATCTTTCTAAGGGTGCCTTTTTTCCCTGAGAGAATGGAAAAAGACTTCGCATTCCAAATATCCCAGTTATAATTAATAGAGACGGTATCAGAGGGGGTGACTTCTTTTAAGTGGATAAAATCTAAGCCAAAATCACGTGCTTCTTCTACGTACTGCGCGTTTGATTGGAGCACTTTGACATAGGGAATGCACTCGGAGTGGTCTTTTCTAGCTTCCAGTAAAATAGCGTAGTCATAATTGTTGGTGTGTTCAAAAAGACGTGCGGCGATGCGTTGGGTGGTTTCACCTTGGTTGTAGCCAGGGAACATGACATCAATGTCGGTGTTATCCAGTGGCCAAAATGCTTTTCCCATATTAAACGAATAGGGATTGACCGTTGGGACGATTAAAATTTCTCCTTTGACAAACCCCGCGTTAGAGAGCTCTTGTTGGCGTAAAAAGCGCACAAGTCTTGAAGCGATCCAGAGTTGGTCAATCGCATTACCCATCATTGGTCCTACAATTACACACGATGGAGTAGCATTTGGCGTACCAAAACGAAACCCTTTAACCCTTAAAGGCTCTCGGCTTAACGAGCCAATTTCAAATAAGGTCTCTTCTCTCATGCCTTTTCTCCTGTGTTATCTTCTAAAATACGTGACAAAAGTGAGCCTTCATAGACCACAGGATAATCCCGTATGGTAAAGAGCAAGCCATCACAAGGGCTGATAACCGATTCTTTAATAATCCCCATGAGTGGGTCGAGAATTTCTCCTAGTTTTTCACCTTTTTTTACGCTCACATTGTGTTCTAAGGTAGGCACAAAAACGCCAGCACAGGAGGCATTGATGAAATGAACGGTTGAATTTAGGGTTGAAACGGAGGTTTTACATGTAACGCTTATAGGGTTGTCGATAATGTTGGCATGTGCCATAAGATTGAGAATGCCCTGCGTTAAATCTTCGCCATACGATTGGGTGATGCGCATCCCTACACCCATCTCAACCACCAACGTTTTCGTTCCAAGTGTGTTGAGGGCATGTGAAAATGTTGATTCTAAAACGGTAACCGCATCATGCACCCAAATAAAATCAATGCCTAAGGTTTGCGCTAAAGGGACTAACTCTTGGGCATTGGAGCGACTGATGCGTACTTGAGGAATTTCGCGCAAAAAGATATTGCTTGAGTGGATATCAATGGCAAAATCACTGCCCTTAACACTCTCTACAATCGCATGTGCCAATTGTGCGGGTAAAAAATCGGACGTTCCTCCTGGAAAAGCTCGGTTGATGTCCACATCGTAAAAGGGAAATCCTCGTGTGATACTATCGATACCCATAGGGTTCATCGAAGGATAGATATCGATGATACCTTTGATTTTCTCAGGATTTTCATTTAACCATTTGGCGAGAAGATAACAAACATATTGTCCTTCTAACTCATC
>CAYTVI010000085.1:0-7339 GCA_964441765.1 uncultured Sulfurospirillum sp. | reverse complement strand
AAAATATCTATCGGCACTTGGAGATGGGTGAAGATATCAAAACGGCGACCATTGAAGGTGCGGCGGAGATGTTTCCTGCCGTTTTAACAGCCACGATGACAACGATTTTTGCTTTTTTACCTTTACTGATGATGAGTGGAGAGATGGGGCTTTTTATGCGTATCTTGCCACTCATGATTTCACTGCTTTTACTCTCATCGTTGTTTGAAGCCTTTTATTTTTTACCACTTCATGCGAAAGAGTGGATTAAAGTGGATACCAAAAAGCGTCAAAACCATTCATGGTGGATTTTTTGGAATGGCTTGTATCACACCTTACTCTCTAAACTTTTTATTTATCCTAAACGTTTTTTAGTTCTCTTTTTGCTCTTTACTCTAGGTGGTACGTTTTGGATGATTAAAACCAGTCATTTTCAGCTTTTTCCCGAATTTGATAACACACAAATTTTTATCAATGGCAAAGTCAATATCAACCACACCGTTGAAGAGACGCAAGAGATGGTGGGAAAAATCGAGGCTATTTTACTGCAAACTTTGAGTGATGATGAAGTCTCTTCCATCACATCAACTTCAGGTTTTTTACTCGATGCGAAGTATAAACCGCAGATTGCGGAAAATAATTTTCAAATTTTTATCAATCTTTACGAAGCCAAACCGCAAAATGTGTTTGATCGTTTTATCAACCCTTATATTTCACCCTCGTATGATGATAGCGATATGCGACGAGACAGACCTGCAAAAGCAATTTTAGGTGATGTAAAAAAAGCCTTGGAGGGGATTGAAAAAAGCGGTGAGTTTGAAGAGTTTCAAGTCATCGTGCCAGGGGCTGGCGTGGTTAAAACCGATATTGATATTGCTTTAAGTGGAAATGATGCACTCATTCAAGATGCGATGGAAGAACTGGTCAGTGTGATGCGAGGTATCAAAGGGGTGAGTAATGTTGCCAGTGATTTGAAAGAGGGGCAAAAAGAGTTAAAACTTCGTGTCAATGGCTATGGACAATCGCTTGGATTTAATGAGAAAAATATTGCTTCTATTTTGCGAGGGTATTTTTTCAAGGTCGAAGTTTCTAAGATGAATTATGAGGGTGAACTGATTCGCGTTAAGACGCAAGAACGTATGAAAGATACCTTTGATGCGCTTTTTTCATTTTATGTCACGATTCCACAAACAGCGCAAAAAGTACGGCTAAGTGAGATTGTGGATTTGGAAGAAAAGCAAAGTTATGCAGACATCCACAAAGAAAAAGGGATAAAAATCAGCTCTCTCACAGGCTCTATCGACAAAGCTGTGATAACCTCTTCGGAAGTGATGAAAATCATTGAACCCACCTTGGCGCGTTTAGCTCAAAAGGGTTTACATGTAGAGATTAAAGGTGAAGAAAAAGAGAATAAAAAAGTGCAACTTGAGATGGCAAAAGCAGCACTTGTGGCGGTATTTTTAATCTTTATTGCTTTGGTGTGGATGTTTGATTCGCTCTTTTTATCGTTCATCGTTTTAAGTGTCATTCCTCTTTCGGTTTTTGGCGCACTTTTAGGACATGGTGTCATGGGGCTTAATCTTTCCATGACAGGATTGTTGGGTATTGTTGGTTTAAGTGGTGTTGTGGTCAATGATGGCATCGTGATGATAGACTTTTTGAAAAAAGCCCAAAACATGAAAGAGGCGTTAGAGATTGCGACAACAAGGCTACGCCCTATCTTTTTAACCTCTATTACAACTGTTTTTGGACTCACAACGCTTATCTTTTTTGCTGATGGACAGTCGGTTATCTTACAGCCGATGGCCGTTTCTCTAGGCTTTGGCGTGGTGTGGTCAACCCTGCTCAATCTTTTGTATCTGCCTGTGTTATACGTACTTTTAAAAAGGAAAACCTTTGATACTCAATAATGATGTGATACTCATCCTTGGATGTGTGGCATTTGCCCTTTTACTGGTTCTTATCGGTGTGGTGATCGCCAAAAGCAAAGAAATCGTTACATGTAAAGCTAAAATGGAAATCTTAGATGCGCAAAACAGAGAGTTGAGTATTTACAATGCACGATTAGAAGCGGAGCTTCACGCTCAAAAAGAGGGCAATAGTGCCCTAAAATCTGACTTGGATGAACAAGGCAAAAAGTTGGAGCTTAAATTGAATGCGATTATGGAGCAGCATTTAGAACAAAAGCTTCAAAAACTTGATACTGCTTCGACAAAATCGCTTGAAACACTCCTAAAGCCCTTTAAAGAAAATCTCGATACCTTTAAAAAAAGTGTGGAAACTTCCCAAGAATCGAGCATTAAAAAGTTTGCAGAACTCTCCAAAGAGATAGAACTGGTCGCACGTGCCGGGATGAATATCTCCAAAGAGGCGGAAAACCTCACCAAAGCCTTAAAAGGCAAAAAACAATCTCAGGGCAGTTGGGGCGAGATGATTTTAGAGAGTGTGTTAGAGTACTCTGGTCTTGTTAAAGGGGTACATTACGAAACACAAGAGAGCTATAAAGATGAAGAAGGACGTACCAAACGCCCCGATGTGGTCATCAAACTGCCTCAGGAACGTACCATCATCATCGACTCAAAAGTCTCACTCAACAGTTACGATGAGTTTATAAGAGCAGAGAGTGAAGAGGAGAAGCGCATCGCTTCTAAAGCCCTTTGTTTAGCCTTTCGTGAACACATCGATACGCTTGATAGCAAAGATTATGCGCATTATAAACAAGGAACCTTGCAGTATGTTTTTATGTTTGTGCCTATTGAGGGGGCGTTTTCTGTGGCGATCAACGAAGACCCAAAACTCTATGAATATGCCCTTCGCAAGCATATCGCCATCGTCAATCCCTCAACGCTCACTGTCTCTTTGCGTACGATTTATCTTTACTGGCAAAGCGAACAATCCAGCACTCTAGCTTCAAAGCTTTTTGAAGAAGCAGGAAAGATGTATGACAAAATGGTTGGATTTGCGGAGAGTTTTAAGCGTGTTGGTACTCAGCTTCAAACACTCAATAACAGCTATGAGAGTGCACAAAAACAGCTCAGTGAAGGTTCTGGCAATATCTTAGGACGTGTGGAGAACTTGAAGCGTTTGGGTGCAAAAGCGACCAAAAATCTCAAAGATGCAAAGATTGAGTATCAAGACTTTAACACCGATATTGAGTCGCTAGAGATGAAATAAGCGTTACATGTAACGCTTATTTCTCAAATAAAATGTGAATATATTTTTTTGACCATATGGCAAAAATAATAACCCACAATGCTCCTACGGTAAGAATGGCATGTAAGTAGCCAAATTGTGGAAAAAGACCTGCAAAAATGCGTAAAAGTGTCATGACTTGAATCAGCCCAAAAAGCGCTATGGTGTAATTATCTGCTTTGGGTGTTCGTCCTGAGTGTCCCAAGATAACACGCGTTCCAAAACCGATAAGTACGGTGGTAAAATAACCAAGAGCCAGTGCGTGTAAAGGCGCTTTTTCCATAAAAATAGGCGAGCCTAAGAGTGCTGAAAAATCTTGCACCACAAAAAGACCAAACCCAACAGGAACCCACCAAATAGAGAGAAATAAAACCCACAAAATAGCGGGAGATTTTCTAAAAGGAAGATTCCATTTTATGAGTTCATACGTGACAAGAGAAAAAAGAAAACTGTCTGCTACAAAAGCGTTGATGCTTAGTGCTTCTAAAATCACTTTTAACACAAGCCCCGCGCACAAAAGTGGCACAAAGAGCTTGCTTTTATTGATAACATAGCCTTGAATACTATTGGCGGCAAAAAATGGCATCATTTTTTGAGAAACCAAAATCACGATAAAAAAGAGATACAGATAAAACGTAACCCCAATGGCAAGTGAGGAAAGAGGCAAAAAAGTATTGCCGATGAAAAGCACGTTTCCCACAAGTCCTAGAGCAAACGCTCGAAGCATCCATGTGGTATCTTGTTTGTTGGTAACGCTACTTTTTGTTTGAAAATCGAGCAATACCAGACACAACTTTACATACCCCGCTAAGATAAGCACCATAGGAACGATAAGATAAAGCTGTGAAACAAACGAAAAACCAATAAAAAGCACACCACCACCATTAATCAACCACGCAATAGGCAAATACTCTTTTGAAGATGCACTTGGGCGTGAGAGATAGCGTGGAAAGGTTGTGAGTAAAAATCCAGCGAAAAACTGGGTAAAGACAATGAAACTAAGAGCATAGGCATGATAAAATCCCACACCCGCACTTAAGCTAATAAGACCCGTATAATTCAGTCCCAAAAGCACCACAAATAGCAAGCCTTGCACCACACCTGCAAAGAAAAAAAGACGGTGTGGTTGGGCTTGTAGGTTTTGAAGAGCCGTCGTCTTTGGAGGCTCTGGAGGGGTTAGACTACTGACAAAAACCACAGCAACTCGCTCCTTGGTTGCTCGCATTAATCGCTGCTTGCAACGCTTCTTCATAATTTGGCTCAGCGGTAATTTCCGGAACAATTTGTTTGTAAACGATTTTGCCATCTTTGCTGATAACAAAAAGTGCTCTCGCACACAAGCCCTCTAATGCACCATCTGCGATGAGGATGCCGTAGTTTCTTGAAAATGCTTTGTGTCTAAAGTCACTTCCCACACTTAGATTTGAAATGCCTGCGATATTGCAAAATTTTGCACTTGAAAAAGGTAAGTCCATCGAAACAACAACGGTGTCGATGTTTTCATATTTTGCGACTTCTTGGTTAAAGCGTCTGGCTTCCGCATCACACACAGGTGTGTCTAAGGAAGGAACAGCGATGATAAGTTGAGCTTTGTTATTTTCACCACCAATGGTTTTTTCTTGTAAGTCAGGTGTAACGACTTTCACGATAGGAGCATTATTGCCAACTTCTTGAAAATTGCCCTCTAGCTTGACAGGAGTCCCTTGTAGGGCTGTTTTGTCTATTTTTGCTGTAAATGTCATGCGTATCCTTTGGGTATTGATTTATATGAGAGTCATTTTATCTGATTAAAATCGAAAAAACCTTGATTTAAATCTATAATTTTAAAAATTTAGCTCCTCAATGAAGTTTTGCTATACTTATCTATGAAACAAAAATATCACACATTGTTTGGGGTATGCTCATGACTCATCCTACACTTCTTCCTAATCGATTGGTTCACTTTGAGAGTTTTGAAGTCTATTTTTGGAAGCGTATTTCTAAAAATTTTTTCTATTTTAGTTGTATTGGGCTTGTTTTATCGATTATTTATATTCCTTTTGATTACCAACTGCATCGTTTTAACGAAGATTTTTATTATATCTTAGGCGGACGTGCCACGGCAGTCTTTTTTGCGGTGATGGTTGTTTTGGCTTCGTATCATCCTTGGTTTGAACATCGCAATATCATAGCCATTACCACTTTTGGGACGATGGGCTTTAGTGCGGTAACACTGACCTACCTTCTTTTTGGAAACCCTGTGCATTTTGTGGTTTATTCGTGGTTTTTTTATCTGGTTGCGACGATGATGATGACACCACTCATCACCAACAAAATCTTTTTTATCATGGAAGGCTATCAAGTTGCTTTCATCGCTTTTGTGATGGCATATACGCAGCAAAAACCTGAAGAGATGGTTATCTTCCTCTCTTTAGCCATTCCTTTGGTGGGCTATGTGTATGCGGTTATTTTACTCAACCGAAAAAATGGCAAAGAAGCATACCAAAACGCCCTGCAAAACCATATGCTTATGTCCCTTGATGGGCTGTCAAACCTTCTTAATCGCCGTACATGGTATGAGACTTCTTTGCGAAAATGGGAAGGCGATAAGGGTGCTTCATTTATTATGTTAGACATCGACCATTTTAAAAAAGTAAATGATACCTATGGGCATGAATGTGGCGACTTGGTCATCCAAAGTGTCTCGCAAACACTTCTTGAACAAACACGAGACTATGATATCATCGGGCGATTGGGTGGTGAAGAATTTGGTATTTTGCTACCGCAAACACACCTTAAAGAAGCTCAAGAAGTGGCTGAACGCATACGCCAAAAAGTAGAAACAACACGTATCTCCTACCATGGACAAGAAATTCGCGTCACAGTAAGCCTCGGACTCATCCGCAATCATGGTGTTATCGAAGATTTTAATACCTTAGTTGTTTTAGGTGACAAATGCCTCTACAAAGCAAAGCAAACAGGGCGAAATAGGGTGGTGAGTCATGATGAGATATCATAAAAAAGCTATTTCATTTTGGAATATTTTTGATGGTGTGCTGTAAATAGAGTTAGAATGACTGAAAATCTTTACATGTAAAGGAAAAGACGATGGAGCATCAAAATGTCATTCTTTATACCGATGAGCAAGGGCACATAAGTTTAGAAGTGAGTTTGGAAAATGAGACGGTTTGGCTCAGTCAAAAGCAGATGGCAGAACTTTTTGATAAAAATATCAAAACGATTAATGAACATATTGGGAATGTTTTTAAAGAAGGTGAGCTTGAAGAAAATTCAACTATCCGGAATTTCCGGATAGTTCAAATTGAGGGTAAAAGAGAAGTAGAAAGGGATGTTGCTTTTTACAACCTTGATGTCATTATCTCTGTTGGGTATCGTGTGAAGTCTAAACGTGGTACGCAGTTTCGCATTTGGGCAAGTAAAATCCTCAAAGACTATCTTATCAAAGGCTATGCCCTTAACCACCAGCGCATGAACGCTCAAAGTTTAAACGAACTCACCGCCACGATGGAGTTAGTGCGTAAAAGTATTGAAAGCAAGGAGCTTAGCAGTAGCGAAGCCAAGGGCTTGCTTGACATCATCAACAACTACGCTAAAACATGGGCATTGCTTCAAGGTTACGACTCAAATGCACTTCATGCCTTACAAGGAACGTGCGAAGAACGATTTGTTTTGGATTATGATGAGGCAAAACATGCCATTAGTGAGATTAAAAAAGACTTGATGGCAAAAGGTGATGCCACAGAACTCTTTGGCAATGAAAAAGCAGGAGAGTTTAAAGGGGCACTGCTCAATATCTATCAAACGTTTGGCGGAGTTGATTTGTTACCAAGCATCGAAGAAAAAGCGGCAAATTTGCTTTACTATGTCATCAAAGACCACGCTTTTTCAGATGGCAACAAACGCATTGGCTCGTTTCTCTTCATCCTTTTTTTACATAAAAATGGCATCGCTTATAAAGCAAATGGTGAACCTAAAATAAACGATAACGCTTTAGTTTCATTGGCACTTTTAGTGGCTTCAAGTGACTCTTCGCAAAAAGAGTTGATGGTAAGACTTATTGTTAATCTTTTAAGTGAAACAGACTAAAATACATTTACATGTAAACATTTCAAAGGAGAAAGAATGACACAGTATAAATTTATCACAGGACCAGATGATTCTAAGTTTT
>CAYTVI010000084.1:0-7716 GCA_964441765.1 uncultured Sulfurospirillum sp. | reverse complement strand
GCTTTTTGTCCGACGAGTTTAAACACGGGATTGGAGAGTGCGGCGCACACATCTATCGCTAAATTTTCAAGCCCACCATACGCGCCATAACTCACTTTTTTCTCCTGATTGACATCTACAAAAGCGATGCGCTTTTTTATCGCGGTGTACAAGCTTCGCCCGCCTGCCAGTAAAATATCGATATTATGCTCATCAATGAGTTTTGCTTGTTCCGTTGAAGGGTTTTGAATCAAAATCTTCACATACTCTTTAGCAATAGCAATGTCATCTTCCGTCGCTTTGCGAATCGACGTTGCCACCACATCAATACCGATATCTTGAAGTGCGGAGGCTATCGACCATGACTTATTGCCACCCGTATTTAAAATCGCCTTTTTTCCTTGTAACAAAGCTTTATATGGACGTAACCGCTCTTCAAGCTTCGCCTCCTCAGAGGCAATGATGACTTCTGCTTTTTCACTCAAAACGCTATCGCCAAAGGCATTGACGATGGAACGAATGGCATTAGACGTATCGCGTTTGCCATAAAATGAGACACTCACATAAGGGATGTTATAACGCTCCTGCATTTTGCGACACAAGGTAATGAGCGATTTGGCACAGACGATGACATTGAGCTTTGCGGTATGTGCTTGACAAATATCTTCAATACGCCCATCGCCTGAGAGCGTTGAGATGACTTTGATGCCAATGCGTTCAAGAAGTGGCACGTATTGCCACATATCGCCCGTGACGTTATAATCGCCTATGAGATTGATGCCAAAAGGATGCACGCTCTTTGGCTCACGCGTGCCCACAAGTGCATCTAAAACTGCTTCTCCTGCTAGCCTAGAGCCTAAGTTTTTACTGCCCACAAACCCAGGTGAATGCACAGGGATGATGGGGAGACCAAAACGCTCCTGTGCTTCTTTACATGTAAAGTCAATATTATCGCCAATCATCGCCGTAACACAGGTCTCATACACAAAAATTGCTTTGGGTTTTTTATGCTCCACGATGTATGCCAACGCCTCAGCCAATTTTTTATCACCACCAAAGATGATGTCTTGCGTGGTGACATTGGTACAAAAGCCTAATGGCGTGTTGTTTTCACCTTCATAGCTTGTAAGCGTTGCTCGTGTTTCCCAAGAAGCACCAAGACAAGTGTCGGGTCCATGCACTAAATGCACGGCGTCCGCATAAGGGAAAAGTGCTATTTGCGCTCCTTCAAACGCACACCCTCCGCTTGTTGCTCCCGGTTTGGGTTTGTCACAACTGCTTTTTTTCGTTTTGTTATGAGAACAAGCACTCTCGTTTAACAAATCCTTGATGAGCTTTTTGTTTACCATACTTTCTATTGTGCAAGATGTATTCCTTTGTTTCTACGGAACACCTTATGCATCTTTACATGTAAATTTTCTTTCCAAAAAGGATTAATCATGGCAGTCAAAATTACTGAGTTGTGTATCAATTGTGACAGTTGTATCGATGAGTGTCCCGCCACTGCAATCGTGAGTGCATCAGACTCTCCGATTAATGGAGATACAACGTATGTTAAGCCTGAAAAGTGCATCGAGTGTGCGGATGCGACGATGCCAAAATGCGCCGATGCCTGTCCAACGGAAGGTGCTATTGTGTGGGATATGCCCTACACACCTGAGTTTCAAAGCTACTATGTTGCGGGACATGAAAGTGGGCTTTATAACATTCGTGAGCACAAAAAAAATGGCATCATGTTTCCTGAAGTCTCCCCAAAACCTTACCGTGAAGCCATCTCTATCAGTGATCGCCAAGCAGGCGTTGCGGTCGCAGGATAAAGGAAAGCGCCATGAAGATAGCATTTGCATCCACTGATGGCATCCATGTCAACGACCATTTTGGTTGGTGTAAATGCTTTTACATGTACGAACTTTTAGAAGATGGTTTTAGATTTGTAAAAGCGCTTCCATCGCCTAATGACATCCATGAAGAAGGCGATAAACTCACCTACAAAATCGAATGCCTTGAAGATGCCAATATTCTTTGTGCATCGCATATAGGACCTCGCGCTTCTTTGATGGTGAAAGGCTCAGGCATTTTTGTGCTCAAAGCCAACAGCGAGAATGAGCCCATTCAAGCGGTGTTAGATTCGCTTATCAAGCTCAAAAACACCCATCCACCTCTTTGGATGCAAAGGTTTCTCCATGCTTCAGCCTCCAACACGCATCGCTAATGATATCTATTTTATAGGCGTGTTTGACCCCGATATCAGAACCTTCGATATCGTTATGAAAACCGCCAATGGCTCAAGCTACAATGCCTATTTGATTAAAACAAGCCAAGGTGTCATCATTGTCGATACCGTCAAAAAAGAGTTTCAAGAAGAATTTTTTTTACATGTAAATGCATTGTGTACGTACGAAGAGATTAAATACGTCATCATTCACCATATTGAACCTGACCATTCAGGTGCTTTACCTGAACTCATCCGAAGAGCTCCTCATGCAAAAGTACTCATCTCTCCTCAAGCCACGACCATGCTCAAAGCCCTCACGAACTCAGAAGAGATTAACTTTGAGCCTATTTGGACAAATAAACAACTCGTTTTAGGTGAAAAAACCATTACCTTTCTTACTACGCCTTATCTGCATTGGCCTGAGACGATGAGCTCTTATGTGCATGAAGACAAACTGCTTTTTAGTGGGGATGTTTTTGGCTCACACTACTACGATAAACGGCTTTTTGATGATAAAGTGGGTGATTTTTCCTATGCCTTTGCCTACTACTATGACCACATCATGCGCCCGTTTCAAAGCTATGTCAAAAGTGCTTTAAAACTTTACGAACGCTTTGACATTGAACTCATTGCACCTTTACACGGACCTATTTTACGTGAAAATCCAAGCCAATACATTGAGTCTTACCGTACATGGAGCCATAAGATAGAAAAACACACAAAAGGTCAAAAAGTCCTCTCTATCTTTTACTTAACCAGCTACAAAAACACCCAAGAGATGGCACAGCAGATTTTAGAGGGAAGTGAAAGTGTGGAGGGAATGATAACGAACATGTACGATTTAGCCTCTATTGAAGAATCAAATATGATACGTATCTTAGAGGAGAGTGATGGCTTTTTGATAGGCACGCCCACCATCAATGCCGATGCTCCAAAACCTGTGTGGGACTTGCTTTCTTGTTTGATGTTTTTAGAAAAAAGTGGCAAGTGCGCAGGCGCTTTTGGCTCGTATGGCTGGAGCGGTGAAGCGGTGGATCATATTTTAGCGCGCTTAAAATCCCTCAAACTCAAAGTCCCACCTCTTACGCCTCTGAAGATAAAACTTATTCCTAACAAAGATGAGTTAAAACTATGCTATGATTTTGGAGTCGAATTTGCCCAAATCGTACAAGGTAAAATGGTTGAAATCAGCATCTAAGATGCTATAATTTACCGCATACCCTCCCTCAAAAAGGTTTTTTATGAATACCACAAAACGCCAGTTGGAGATTTTATTAGAATTTGGTAAGGTTATCAATCGTACACGCACACTTAACAGTGTTCTTGAAGCCATGGCTGATTTTGCGCGCGATATCTTACAAGCAGATCGTTGTTCTATTTTCATTTACGATAAAAACACCGATGAGCTTTGGTCTAAATTTGCACACAATATTGAGCCCATTCGCATCAGTGCGAAAAAAGGGGTTGCAGGTTACGCCGCACTCTCCCAAGACACCCAAATCGTTGTCGATGCTTATGATGATTACCGCTTTAATCCTGAAGTAGATAAAGCTACAGGGTATCTGACACAAAGTATCTTAGCCGTTCCACTGTTGGATAACCAAGGTCAAACCATCGGTGTTTTTCAAGCACTCAATAAAAAAGATTCGGTCTTTACCAATTTGGATGCAGAGATTTTAATGCTCATCTCTAACTATGCCGCCTCAGCAATTGAAAATGCTATTTTGTACGACAAAATCCGCTCAACTCAAGCAAAAATCATCCAAAAACTCGCCTCAGCAGCTGAGTTTAAAGACCAAGAAACATCAAAACATACTAAGCGTGTTGGGCTTTATAGCGCTATTTTAGGAGCGGCTTATGGGCTGAGCGAACATGAAGTGCATAAACTTGAACTCGCTGCACCGATGCACGATACGGGAAAAATTGGTATTCCCGATCGCATTATGCTCAAGCCCGATAAACTCGATGATGATGAATTTGTCATTATGAAAACCCATGCTCGCATTGGTTATCAGCTTCTTTATGACGTGGAAGATGATTACTTAAAAACCGCCGCACTTATCTCTTTAGAGCATCACGAAAAGTACAATGGCTCTGGCTATCCTGTGGGCAAAAGAGGAGAAGAGATATCGATTTATGGGCGCATTGTTGCTATCGCAGATGTTTTTGATGCCCTGCTTTCAGAACGTCCTTATAAAAAAGCGTGGAGTTTTGAAGAAGCGCTTGCTTTTTTAAAAAAAGAGCGAGGTACACACTTTGACCCTGTGTTGATTGACCTTTTCTTTCAAAATTTAGAAAAAATCCACCATGTCTATGAGGAACTTAGAGATTAGCAGAGGGAACACTAAAATAGTACCCTTGCATCAGATGAACACCACACGCTTCTAATGCATCAACAATCTCTTTGTTTTCAACAAACTCCGCAACAACCTCAGCATCCACCTCTTTAGCAAACGCAATAATCGCTTGAATAACGCTATAAGCACTCTTATCATGCGTAATATTCTTCACTAAGGAGCCATCAATTTTGATAAATGAAGGGGCTATTTTAAAGACAAAGGCAAAGTTAGAATACCCACTTCCAAAATCATCAAGTGCAAAACGAACCCCTAACGCTTTCATCTCCCGTACAAAAGGTAAAAACTTCTCACTGGCTAAAATTTCCTCAGACTCTAAAAGTTCTAAAACCAAACGAGCACCCACGCGATAATGGTCGATTAAACTCACAAGATAATTTAATGTGGTGCGATTTTCAATGTCTAGAAGTGAGATATTGAGTGAAAAATCGTAATTATTTTTTTCAAATGCCTCAAAACTTTTTTTCATCATCATACGCGAGAGTTCATGGTACAATTTCGTCTCTTTCGCAACATCTAAAAAGAGGTAAGGTGAAATCACCGTGTCCTCATCTTTTAAACGCATCAAGCACTCATACTTTTGAGTATCATGATGTTTAGTATTAACAATTTTTTGAAAATAAGGCACTACCCCATCGTTCTCAATCGCGTATTGAATTTTTTGTCGCCAGTAAAGATTATGCGTATGCGTGTTCATGAGAGGATTTTCTTCTTGGTAGATAGCATAGGAGAGCTTTTTCTTTTTCGCAAAATTGAGCGCTATGTCTGCTTTTTCGATGATATTGCCTTTTCCATACGCAATGCCACAGGTAATACCAATTTGAAAACGTGCGTTGATGTCACTTTTATTGAAATACTCTGTGACCAAACGCACAAACATATTTTGCAAAAAGCTTTGCACAAACTCTTTTTCAAACACGCGGTCAAACACCAATAAAAACTCATCTGAACTTAAACGATACACGTTCATATCATAGGCTTGAGTATATTCTATAATGAAATGGGTAAACTCGACCAAAACAATATCACCCACAACGGTGCCATAAAAATCATTGATATGCTTAAATCCATCAATATCTAAAAGAATGACTTGAGGAAAAGAGACCAATGCCAAATCTCTACCCAAACGGTTACGATTAGGCAGTTTTGTGAGTGTGTCTGTAAAATAATTTTCTTCCAACTCTTTATTTTTCATCTCTAAAGAGAGATTAACGCTTTGAAGCTCTTTGGTCTTTTCATACACTTTGTATTCTAAATTTTCATTGAGCATCGATAAATCTTCATGCTGAAGCTTAATCTCTTTAATCATCGCATTAGCGTACGTTGAAAGTTCTCGAAACTCCTCAATTTCAAACTGTTTAGCATCAATTTCTTGTTTATCAAGAGATGCAATTTTGAGAAAATGGCTCATCAACCCTACATCTTGTTTGATTTTTCGTGAGATAAACCAGACCATGCTTGCAAGCAATAAAAGAATACCCACCATTAAAAAACTAGCGTAGTGGATATTTTCATTGACAATTTTTTCCAAATGCTCTTTGGCTTTTGCTTCACTTTGCTCTAAACCATCCAGTTGTTTCCCTGTGGCTACAACCCAATCCCAAGAGGAAAGTCTTTTAAAATAGGCAATTTTCGGACCTATCTCTTCTGAATTAATTTTTTTAAATTGATACGTCACAAAGCCATCACCTTGTTCGTTGATTTGGCGTAAAGCATCTTTTCGAAAAGCGTAACCATTGGCATCTTTAAAGTTATCACTGATTTTTTGACCGTAGATGTTCCCTTCGCGATTAGGGCTTACGATTAACGAAGCAAACTCATCACCTCCAGCAAAATCGTGCACTTCAAAGACATTAAAATAGCCCTCGTTATTATCGGTGCGATACTGTGTTAATTCAAAGGCAATCTCTTTTTTGATATCTTCTTCAACATCATCTAAATATTCACCCGCACCAATAACCCAATTAAAACGCTCAAAGAGTTTTACAAAGGTAATTTTCGCATGAGCTCTTTCTTGGCTATTATTGGGCTTTGATGAATAATACGTACTAAAACCCTCTTTTTGCTCTTTTGCAATCGTCACAATCTCTTTGATAACTTCTTTACCCTTAATGTCTTGATAGTGCAAAATATTTTTGCCCTCTTCGCTTGGACGAATAGGAAAGAGTACACAATCACCCTCTAAGGTATCGATAAAATAGTAACCTCGCCCTTGATTAAAACGGATATCCCGTAGCGCTTGAACAATCAGTTTTTCAATAGAAGCCTCATCTATTTTCCCAACATTGTTCGCATAAATCGATTCTGCGATGGCATACGCTTCATACACGCGACCTTTAATGGACTCTTTAAGTCTGGCTTCTGTTGAAGCTTTTTTATACCCAATTTGTTGCTCAATCAACTCGACGCGATTTTTTAACTCTCGCTTATAATTATCAAGCACTTTGGTATGAATTTCTTGGGAGTTTTGAATAAAAATATCATGTTGAGTTTTAATATAAAGTGATGTCAGCGTAATAATAACAACAGCACTAAAAACAAGTGTTACGAGAAGATAATAGTTCACTAACGTTTTCTTCACCTTACTCCCTTGCCTTGAATGCGGGTATTTTATAGATAAAATTCTTAGAAGACACTTACTAGCGCCTTTTCCCCAAGGAACACTTTGTGCAATCTTTAAAGCAAATAAAGACAAAGGATCGCATATGAGTTGTTCTTGCACCACCTCCACCAACACCCAAAGTGAACTGCATGCGAGTATCTTACAAAAGATTAACAACCATCCGTGCTACTCTCAAGATGCTCACCAACACTATGCGCGTATCCATGTTGCTGTTGCTCCTGCGTGTAATATCCAGTGTAATTACTGCAACCGTAAATACGACTGCTCCAACGAGAGCCGTCCGGGAGTAACGAGCTATAAACTTAAGCCCGAAGAAGCGGTGAAAAAGGTTTTACATGTAGGCGGACTTATCCAACAACTCAGTGTCGTAGGCATCGCAGGACCAGGAGATGGTCTCGCCAATCCAAAACAAACTTTTGAGACCTTTGCCCTTTTGAAAAAATACGCTCCCGATATTAAATTGTGTCTTTCAACCAATGGTTTGATGATTCATAAGCACATTGATGAAATCGCAAAATACACCATTGAACATGTAACGGTGA
>CAYTVI010000083.1:0-7741 GCA_964441765.1 uncultured Sulfurospirillum sp. | reverse complement strand
GTCGTGCTCAATACGAAGTGTTTAGTTAAGCCTTTACATGTAAAACATAAAGAGGCTTATCTCCTTTAGATATCGCCTCTTTTTTAAAGGAAACGTTTGATAGAACAACTCAAATCAAAACAGATGCTTTTTATCGAAGATGATGAAGAGCTATCACAGATGATGATTCCTATCTTTAAGGTTTTTGTTAAAGAGGTTTTTTATGCACCAAGCTTAGTGGATGCAAAAAAAATCTTAAATGAGCAACATATTGATTTGATTTTTACAGATATTCACTTAAAAAATGAAAATGGTTTGGATTTTGTAAAAGAGATACGAAGTACCAATGAAGAAATCCCCATTATTGTTCTTAGTGGCTATAAAGATGAACCTTTATTGTTAAAAGCGATTCCTCTGGGACTTACTGATTATCTGATTAAGCCTGTTAATTACACACAACTTACGATTGCTTTTGAAAAATGTATCCAGAAAATTGGCAAAGTGAGCCAACAGCGTATACCTCTTAGTAATGGGTTTGAGTACAGCGTGGATGAAAAAAAGCTTCTCAAAGAGGGCGTGTGGTATGAATTGAAGAAAAAAGAGCTTTTGTTTATGGAGTTACTTAGCAAAAATAAAAACCGCTTAATTACCAAAGAGATGATTCAAGATTGTGTTTGGGAGTCTGAAGATATGAGTGATGCGGCACTGTATAATTTTATTATGCGTATACGCAATCGTTTTGGAAAAGATTTTATTCATATGATTTCAAATTTAGGGTATCGTTTGGGTTGAAAAGGTAATCATCACTTTAAGACCATCATCAACATTTTGGTAGGTGATGTCACCGCCATGTTTTTTGACCAACTCCACACACATATAAATTCCAAGTCCCATCTCATTTTCATTGTGAATGTCTGCTGCCATTCCTCCTGCATTGTCGCAAATCACAATACAATTTTCTTCAAAAAGTATATGAAAGTAGGGTGCTTCGATATGATTTTTAAGTGCCGCATTGATGGTATTGTCGATGAAATTAAGCCAGATATGAACCCATTGATTTTTAATACCGATGAGTTTTTTTTCTAAATCACCTTTTATTTCAATACTAAGGTGGCTTTTTGTTATTTTTGTTTCCAAAATACTTTTAGCGTGTTCTACGGTTTGCTTTAGTTCAAACTCTTCGATATGTTTAGAGGGTTTATAAAACTCTAAAAAATCTTGCATGGTGTTTGACATAAAATCAAGCAATTTTCCAATTTCTTCGGATTGACTCATCATAAAAGATTTATCGAGGGGTTGGTTGTTTTTAAGTTGCACGAGGGTTAAAAGATTAAGCGCACCAATTTTAGCCAGAGTGCCTCTCCATTGGTGTGAAATATTAGCAATAATACGACCAATTTCTGCCTCTTTAGAGGCTTGAAAAAGTTTCTTTTGTATAGCATTGTTTTTTGCAACTTCAAGAGCCACTTTCTCACGTAAAAGAGCGTTCCATAAAACCACAGCAGTAAAGATGAGAGCTAGAAAAATCAAGCCAAAAGAGAGGTATTTAACAGAGTCTTTGTCCATTCCCTTTTCGATTTTAATCGTAATATGCTTATTGACACTTAGCTCTTTTTCTTCTTGGGAGAGTGTGGCAATCGCTTTGTTTAAAAGGCTTAAGAGCATAAGTTCATCGTGCATGACAGACAGGCGGATGACGTTTTCATATCCTTCAGATTCTCCTGAAATTTTTAGGTTGAAAAGTCCCTCTTTTTTGATGGAATAGGCTGCGGCTATCATGGAACGTATGGTCATGTCAGCTTTTTGGGTGGAAACCATGCGTAAGGATTCTTCTTTGGTTGCCACAGGGATGACGATCATGTTTTCAAATTCTTTACTGAAACGACTAAAAAGATCAAAAACAATAGGAATCGCAATACTTTTACCTGAAAGTTTCGAGATATCTTCGATGTAGGGATGCTCTTCTCGTGTGATAAGGACATTGGGTTCAATAAAAAGAGGTTCGGAAAATAGAAGCCACTTGTGTGTTTCCTCTGAGGGTGACATAAACGTTAAGATATCGCATTGTCCCGATTTTGCAAGTTTTAGACTATCATCCCATGTAAAAACGTGTTGAATCTCAAGCACAATTCCTATGCGACGTGCTACTTTTTCAACCAAATCAGCAGTAATTCCTCGGTAAATACCCTCAGGAGTAATCTCCTCAAAAGGAGAAGATTGTGGATCGACACAAAGTTTATAGGTCTCTTTTTTTTGAAGGTAATGAATCTCTTCTGGGCTAAGTGCAAAGGAGGGTATGTCTGCTTTTACATGTAAAGCGATTATGAAAAAACATATAAGAGTTTTTAACATCACTGTTTATCCCAAAAAAAATTTAGAGCCTTTTTTATTATAACATGTTCATCTATCTGTTTAATACTGCTACATTCATGCTAAAACTCTTTTACATTCTGGAGGACTTTTGGTTTAAAACAAGCATGTGCGTTTTATAATGTATCACTATGTGTTGGAGAAAGATGTGATTTTAAAGATTTGTTGCTCACTCATTGGTCTTATGCTAATGCTTAATACCACACTGCATGCTTCATCTGTAAAAGAAAAATTTATTATCGCAACGGCGAGTACGGGTGGAACATTTTACCCTGTAGGCGTTGGTATTGCCACGCTTTTATCTTTAAAATTGAGTGAAAAAGAGGGTGTCACGTTTTCGGCAATTAGCAGTACGGGAAGTTTGAATAACATCAGTATGCTGGGAAAAAAAGAGGCACACTTTGCCATCATTCAAGGTTTGTTTGGAATGATGGCATGGGAAGGTACGCATGTGTATCATGAAAATGCACAAAAAAACCTTCGTTCTATCTCTATGCTATGGCAAAATGTTGAGCATTTTACAGTCACAAAAGAGATAGCTACGACGGGTACGATTTATGATCTTAAAAATCTTTATGGTGAAAATTTTTCACTTGCAGAGAGTGATTCAGGGAGTCGTGTTTCTGCTGAGATTCTGATGGATACTTTGGGCATTGAATATTCAAAAATGAATTTACACTACCTTGGATACAATCAAAGTGCTGTCGCTTTACAGCAAGGGAAAATCAAAGGTATGAATACCCCAGCAGGTGCTCCTGTTCCTGCTGTCTCAACGGTTTTTAGCGCGATGGGACCCTTAAAAGTAACACTTCTTGAATTTAGTGATGAGGATTTAGCGAAAATTCAAAAGCGTTATTCGATTTGGACACGTCATCGGATTAAAGCACACACTTATCCTAGGCAAACAAAAGAGATTCAAACCATCGCACAACCTAACCTTCTTATCACGCATCTTGATACACCCGAAGAAGTTGTCTATCTTTTAACAAAAACAATGTATGAAAATTTACCTTTTCTCAACTCTGTAAATAAGGGAACAACGTCGATTTCTCTTCAAAATGCAGTGGATGGTCTGAGTATCCCTCTGCATCAAGGCGCTATTCGATACTATCAAGAGATGGGAATTAATATTCCTGCTCATCTTTTACATGTAAAGCCTTAATTCTTCTTCTACATCAAAGAAAATAATTCACACTATCGCAAAAAGAGTTTCAATAAAACGTTAGTGTGAGATTTTTGGTAGATTTGCGTGATACACTCTGAACCTTAAATGAGTAACAAAAAAAAGATATAGTTAAGATTTTAATTGACTAAGATGTTTAGTTCGCACTACAGTCATAGGATTAAAAACGCAACAGTGGAGGCTTTATGAATATTCACGAGTATCAAGCAAAAGAGATTTTTCAAAAATACAGTGTTCCGACACCTAGAGGGTATTTAGCTTTAAGTGTTGAAGAGGCTGTCGAAAATGCTCAAAAATTAGGGGGCGCTATTTGGGTGGTGAAAGCTCAAATCCATGCAGGTGGACGAGGTCTTGGGGGTGGTGTAAAATTAGCACGCTCTTTAGAAGAAGTACGTGAACACGCAGCTCATATTTTAGGGATGACACTCATCACACACCAAACGGGCGCTGAGGGGAAATTGGTTCAAAAAGTCTACATAGAAGAGGGTGTGGATATCGCCGATGAGCTTTATCTAGGCGTTGTATTAGACCGTGCCCGTGAAATGCCCGTGATTATGGCTTCACGCGAGGGTGGAATGGAAATTGAAAAAGTAGCCCATGAAAGCCCTGAGAAGATTATCAAAGTTCCAATTGACCCTTTTATTGGATTTCAAGCGTATCATGGACGTGAACTTGCATTTGGACTAGGTTTAGAAAAAGAAGAAATCAGTAATTTCATCAAATTTGCGTCAGCTCTTTACACTGTTTACATGCAAAATGATGCAGAGCTCATTGAAATTAACCCTTTGGTCAAAACAAAAAGTGGTAATTTTGTAGCACTTGATGGCAAAATGGGATTTGATGACAATGCATTATTTCGCCACCCAGAGATTGAAGCGATGAGAGATTTGAGTGAAGAAAATCCTATCGAGCGAGAAGCATCAGAATACGGTTTGAGCTATGTCAAACTCGATGGCAATGTTGGATGTATGGTCAACGGTGCAGGGCTTGCAATGGGAACGATGGATATTATTCATCACATGGGTGGGTTTCCTGCAAACTTTTTAGACGTGGGTGGTGGAGCCAATGCGCAAACCGTAGCAAGAGGTTTTGAAATCATCTTACGTGACCCTAATGTAAAATCCATTTTTGTTAATATTTTCGGGGGAATTGTGCGATGTGACCGCATTGCCAATGGTATTTTAGAAGCAACAAAGCTTGTCAATGTTCACGTGCCTGTCATCGTAAGACTTGATGGCACCAACGCTCTTGAAGCCGCTGAAATTCTTAAAAATGCCAATATCAAAAATATTATTACAGCTTCCAACTTAGAAGATGGCGCTAAAAAAGCGGTTGCTGCTGCTAAAGGAGAGATGGTATGAGTATTTTAATCAACAAAGATACAAAAGTGATTGTTCAAGGTTTTACGGGAAAAGAAGGGAGTTTTCACGCGGAGCAATGTCTTGCCTACGGCACTAAAATCGTCGGTGGTGTCACCCCTGGTAAAGGAGGAACAACGCATCTTGATAAGCCAATTTTTAATACCGTTAAAGAAGCAGTAGCCAACACGGGTGCAACAGTCTCTATGGTGTTTGTGCCACCTGCTTTTGTAGCAGACGCTGTTTTAGAAGCAGCAGACGCTGGGATTGAATTAGCTGTCATTATCACAGAAGGGGCTCCTGTTCGTGATATGCAACGTGCAAAAGCATACGCTGTTAAAAAAGGGATGAAAACCATTGGACCAAATTGTCCAGGGATTATTACGGCGGAAGAGTGCAAAATAGGCATTATGCCTGGAATGATTTTCAAAAAAGGAAATGTAGGTTTAATCAGTAAGTCTGGAACGCTCACTTACGAAGGAGCTAATCAAGTATGTAAGGAAGGCTTTGGTATCACAACGGCTGTTGGTATTGGTGGCGATCCTATTATAGGGCTTTCTTATAAAGAGCTTTTAGCCCTTTTTGAAGCTGATGCGCAAACAGAAGCGATTGTGATGATTGGTGAAATTGGTGGGGATTTGGAGATACAAGCAGCGCATTTTATTAAAGAAAATATCACCAAACCTGTTGTTGCTTTTATTGCAGGGCAGAGTGCTCCTAAGGGGAAACGTATGGGACATGCGGGTGCGATTGTAAGTGGTAGTGCTGGAACGGCAGCGGAGAAGATGGAAGCTCTTTCAAAAGCGGGTGTTCATGTGGTACAATCACCGCACCAAATTGGTAAAAAAGTAGCAGAGGTTTTGAAAAAATGAGAAAAAGTTATGAAGTTTTAAATATTAAGTGTAGTGGATGTGCTGGTACGGTAAAATCCAAGCTTAAAGATAGATTCCCTGATATCGAAGTGAGCTTAGAAAGCGAGCCTCGCGTGGTAAGTGCTACGATCAATTCGGATGAAGAAGAAACCTATCTTTTACAAACACTAAAATCGTTAGGTTACCCTTCTATTCATGAAGATTTAGGTGGATTGGAAGGCGCATTGCTTAAAGGAAAAAGTTTTGTTTCGTGTGCGATTGGAAAAATGAGTTCGGAAAAGGAGAATTAAGTATGAGTTTAATTACTGCACCAAGCAATACCCCTGTATGGGTTAATGTAACACGGTGTAAAGCATGTGATATTTGTGTCAGTATGTGCCCCGCTGGAGTACTTTCCATGATTCCTGCCCCTAATTCTACATTAGGGTCGATGATAGAAGTTTCTAACCCAGAGTCCTGTATTGGCTGTAAAGATTGTGAATTGCATTGTCCCGATTTTGCGATTTATGTCGCGGACAAAAGTGAATTCAAATTTTCAAAGCTAACCGACGCAGCGAAAGAAAGAGCCGAAGCTGTTAAAAACAACAAATTTAGAAAACTAAGTGCGTAAGGACTCTAAATGGCAAGAGAAGTAATATCAAGCGGAAACGCACTGGTTGCAAAAGCAGCCGTTGAATGTGGGTGTAAATTTTTTGGGGGATATCCTATCACTCCTTCGAGTGAAGTAGCAGAAGATTTAAGTATTTTATTGCCAAAAAATGGTGGTAAATTTATTCAGATGGAAGATGAAATCGGTGGGATTTGCGTTGCTCTTGGTGCTTCTATGAGTGGTACTAAAGCCATGACGGCATCATCTGGTCCTGGTATCTCGCTTAAGGCTGAACAAATTGGTTATAGCTTTATCACCGAAGTTCCTTTGGTGATTGTCAATGTCATGCGTGGTGGACCATCTACGGGTCTTCCAACACGTGTTTCACAAGCCGATATTGGACAAGCAAAATACCCAACACACGGTGACTTTGCTTCTATATCATTGTGCCCAGGAAGCCTTGAAGAAGCATACACCGAAACGGTACGTGCGTTTAACATCGCTGAAAAGTATATGACGCCTGTTTTTGTTCTTTTAGATGAAACACTAGGACATATGCACGGGAAAGCGATTTTACCAGATTTGGAAGAAGTGCAAAAAAGTGTTGTGAAACGAGCAGAGTTTACGGGTGATCCTAAGGACTACAAACCTTACGCAGCAGGTCCAACAGAGCCAGCAGTTCTAAATCCTTTCTTTAAAGGCTATTTCTATCACGTGACAGGTCTTCATCATAATGAGATGGGTTTCCCAACAGAAGATGGAAAAGCGTGTGAATACAACATTGAGCGATTGATGAATAAAATTCGTTCAAAAAGTGATGATTTGGTCAAATACGAAGAGTTTATGCTAGATGATGCGGAAGTGTGTATTATTGCGTATGGAAGTATCAGTAGAGGTGCTAAAGAAGCGGTAATGAAGCTTAGAAATGATGGCATCAAAGCGGGACTTTTTAGACCGATTACCCTTTGGCCAAGTCCTATCGCTAAACTTCAAGAAATTGGAAAGCGATTTGAAAAAATCATGGTGACAGAGCTTAATAAAGGTCAATACCTTGAAGAAATTCAGCGTGTGATGAAACGAGATGATTTTGCAACACTTCATAAAGCCAATGGTCGTCCTATCGCTCCACTGGAAATGGTTGCTAAAGTTAAGGAGATGATGTAATGGCTTTTAATTACGATAAATATTTACGTGTGGATAAAATGCCAACATTGTGGTGTTGGGGCTGTGGCGATGGTGTTATCTTAAAATCAGTCATTCGCGCAATCGATACCATGGGATGGGATATGAAAGATGTGTGTGTGGTCTCAGGTATTGGGTGTAGTGGACGTTTTAGTTCGTACATCAACTGTAACACTGTTCATACAACGCATGGTCGTGCCATTGCGTA
>CAYTVI010000082.1:0-7969 GCA_964441765.1 uncultured Sulfurospirillum sp. | reverse complement strand
GTACCATTTATCTTTCTTTCCCCGTCTTATATCGTCTTCAAAAGCCCTAAAAATCGAGCTTTTATCGAATATTTTGTCCAGAGCTGTCTATATTGATTTATACAAATCTAAATTTTTTTACGGTACTAAACCCAGTACCATTGAGCGATATAGAGATTAAAAAATCTCAAATCAAAGATAAATTATATTTTTATATTTCTTCGTTCATATTTTTAATAACTGTTTTATTTTTTCCAGTGCGTTTTGCTTCATAGAGTGCTTCGTCTGCGAGTTGCCAAAAATTTTCATTCATTGTTTCATGATACTGGGTATCCGTAGGGGCAATCCCTATGCTAACAGTTAACATTAAATAATGTTCATTTATGGGAATTTTTAGCACTTCAATTTTTTGGCGAATTTTTTCAGCAATTATCTTTGCGTCTTCTGTTTTAGTATTGGGTAGTAATAATATAAACTCCTCCCCACCAAAACGTGCTGCTATATCGCTTTTGCGAGAACATGCTTTAACTGTCTGTGCAATCATTTTAATCGCTATATCGCCTACCCCATGTCCGTATGTATCGTTAATCATTTTAAAATTATCAATATCAACCATCATGATTGAAAGCGATTCATGTTGACGTTTTGAAAGTGCTATTAAATATTTTGCAGATTCCATCAAATAGCGTCTATTATACAATGTAGTAAGGCTATCACGATTGACTTGTTCTTGAAGTATTAAATGCTCTTCTTTTAAAGTCATTTCTTTATTTTTCAAATTACGATTGTATTTAATAATGCGCCATTGATTTAAAAGAAGTAGAAGAATCACAATAATAATTCCAGCTGTGATACTCCAAAATAACGACCAGTGAAAAGGAAGCGTAACCCTTTTCTTTGAAGGATGGTCATAAATAAAGGACTCAAAAGAGTTATTTGGATTTTTAGTTAGCCCTAAGAAGCGAAAAGAATTGACAATTTTTTCTATTTTGATGGCATTAATATCCCCAAAGGGAATATTTGGAGCAAATGCTAGTTTTAAAAATTCTTTTGCTTCATATTCAAGAAGATCACGTGGAAGCTCTTGTGTATCGTATTTGGATTTAATAATATCTATAGTTTCTTGTATATTATCAAAAGCATATTCCCATCCTTGAAGTGATGCTTTATAGAATTTCGAAACAATTTCTGGATTTTTTTGAATAAAATCTTCCATCGTGAAAAGAATATCGCTGTAAAAATCAAACCCATAATCTTTAGGATAGAAACTCATCGAATCATATCCTAGTTGCTTTAAATGATAAGGCGTGATCGTACTATAAGCCGTAATTACATCACCGTATCCATTGATAATATCCTCTGGTCCATAAGTAGTACCATTAACTTTTGTAATTTGGCGTTCATCAATGCCGACAGAATAAAGCATACTAACAACTTCAGCACCATCTCTTAATAAAGAATCTCCTGTTAGCACAAAACGTTTATCTTTTAAATCTTCAAGTTTTGTTATATCGTCGCGTTTTAGAGTTTGTAAAATAACAGGTGACGCTTGGCATAATGCAAATAATTGAACAAATTTCATTCCCTCATTCAACCTATCAAGGACTAAATCTGAACGAGCAATGCCAAAATGTGCTTTACCATTTAATACTTCTCGATTCACTTCCGTATCGAGTTCATACTCTTTAAGATAAACGTCAAGACCAGCTTTTTCATAAAATCCTTTTTCCTTTGCCATAATGTATCCAGCAAATTGAAACTGATATTTCCATGCAAGTTGAAGTGTTATTGGGGTAAGAGTTTGAGCTTGAAGTGTTATAAAACATATACAAAAAAAAGCGCCAATACGTCCTATCATATACAAGCCTTTTGCCTCAAAATAAGTTTTTATTTTAGCTTACTCATACTAAATTTTGCTATAATCATCATTCATTCTTACATGTAAATAAAGGTTTTGTAATGCAAGGAAGCTTATTTGATGATTTAAAATCATTAAAAGAAAAAATGAATCACGAAGAAAAACTCTCTAAAGAAAAACTGATTGAAAAGCACATTCAAGAAAAAGAGAAAAAACTTCAAGAACAATTTGCTACGTTTATGAAAACTTCTGGTGTAAAAAAGCTTTCCTAAATCATGCCTTCTTTTCCACGTATCATAGAATTTTCAACGCTTGAAACGGCATGTTCGTATTTGGATAATCACCGTACACGTATGGAATACAAATACATTGAAAATGTCACGATGGAGCTTAATCAAGCCTTGGTGGAACGTGGCTGGCGACGTTTTGGGCGTTATTATTCAAGACCGCAATGCCCTCATTGCCAAGCGTGTCTTAATCTTCGCATTGATGTACAAAATTATCAATTTTCTCGCTCAGCAAAACGCGTTTTTAAAAAAGCCGAGGGACTACGTTACGTCATTCAAGCACCGACATTGAGCAATGAGCATTTGGCGTTATACGATAAATACCATAAGCATATGGAACAAAAACGAGGATGGCAATATTATCAGCTCAAGCCTCAAAGCTACCACGAACTTTATGTCACGGGTGCGCATAATTTTGGTAAAGAAGTACTCTATTTTCATGGTGAAAAACTGATTGGTGTTGATTTAGTAGACTTTTTAGAAGATGGTATCTCTTCTATTTATTTTTATTACGACCCTGATTTTGACCATCTCTCACTTGGGCGTCTTTCCATTTACGAGCAAATTTTACTCGCTAAAGAGTATGGGTTAGAGTGGATTTATCTAGGATACTATGTCAAAGAGTGTCAAAGTCTTTCTTACAAAGCATCTTATGCACCTTATCAAATTTTACAGGGCAATCCGACATTAGATGATGAGACGCTTTGGTCTTAATAGTGGAACTCTTTTTGCTTTAGAAAGGTAACTTTTTCTAAAGGATTGTGGATGAACCTTTCACTCTCACATGACATGTTAGCAATTTCCATTCAAGAAGATGCTAAAACTTTTTACTATCTTCAAAATTTGGCCGACAAAAATTTTCAAAAAAAGATAGGTCGTAAAAATAAAGTCATTATTTTTAAACATGAAGATGAGTTACCACAAAGACGTTATTTTCTAAAGCTTCTAAGCAAAATTTTCTTGCGTAAAACGGGCGATGAGCAAAAAGCGCATGTGATAGAAAATGCCACAGATAAAAGCATCAAACTCTCATTATTTAAATCCAACCAAGTGTTACAAAAAATGCATATTGATATTTCAATAGAAGATAATTATGCTGTTGTGTTTCATTTAGGAATGCATCAGCCTCTTTTTACAAGCTATCTTAAAAACTATTTTAAAGACCATCTGGTGCGAATCCGTCCTAAAACAGCGACACTCACACTCTATCCAAATGCAGATATCACAGCACATTTACTCCACAAGCTTCTTTCACAAAAAGAGCTTTTTGGGTGTTTTGTTGCTTTTAAGTATGATGAAAAAGTTTTAGCTTCGTACACAAAAAGTCTTTTATCGAGAAAAATTAGGCGCTCCCACCATAATGCACTCTTTTCACTTTTAGAAGAGTATTTTGGTGTACTAGGATGTCGTGCGGAGGATTCCTTTGAAATTATTCGCCAAAACTATTTACGTTTGGTTAAAAAGTACCATCCGGATAGTTGTGGTTTGTACGATGGGGATTTACATGTAAAGTATATTGCTAAATTCCAAGAGATACAAAATGCCTATGAAATGCTAAAAATGCACTTTCGTGAAAAGGAAGTTTTGATTGCTTAAGAGCTAAGTGTATAGAGTTTTTTGCGTTCTGAAGAACTGGCAATATTAAACTGCTGACGGTACTTTGTGATGGTTCGTCGTACCATTTTTATCTCAAACTTTTTCTCAATAAGCTCTAATAATTTCAAATCACTCATTGGCTTAAGTCGATTTTCTTTTTTGACAAGTTCTAGCATATACTCTTTAATAGCACTGTTGGATATCTCCTCTTCTAACGCTGCGGCAAAAAATTGTTTTAATGGAATAACACCGCGAGAGCATGAGAGGTATTTGTTGGCGATGGCACGTGAAATAGTCGAGGGATTTCTACCTAAATCATCGGCTAAGTCTTTAAGTTTCATCGGTTTAATGGATTTTCCCATGAAAAAATCATATTGGTATTCCACAATCATCAACCCAATTTTATAAAGTGTCGCTTTACGCATCTCTAAAGCATCAACCAAGTCTTTAGCATCTTTGATTTTTTGGGAAACAAACGCATGACTTTCATCGACACCCTCAGTATCAATAATGATTTCAGGGTAATAATCATCATTCAAATGCACTTCAATTGAACCCTCTTTTTGATACACAAAAATATCAGGAATGACCTCTTTCTCATCTTCTAAAAAATCAAGGGCGGGAGGATTACGAAATTTTTTAATGACACTCAGAGCTTCTAAAAAACGAGGTTCTTTGCTGTAAGACTCAATCGACTCAAAATGAAGAATCAAGGTCTCAATCAACGGATACAAACTCTCTTCCACATCCATATCACCCAGCTGAAATAAAAACGCCTCTTTCAAATCCACTGCACCTACCCCAATAGGTTCTAAGTAAGCAAAACGCTGGCGAATTTTCTCGATTTCTAAAATATCAACCTCTAATTTCTGCGCAATTGTGGGTAATGCTTCATTTTCAAAATATCCCTCAGCGTTAATATTTTCGATAATTTCATACGCGATTTTTTGTGATTTAACCGTTGGAAAAAGTGGAGGATTGACCTGCTCATGGAGCGTTTGAAAGAGAGATTTTTTATCTAAGGTAAGTGCTTCTATTGTACTCGTGACAGAGTTTTTAGAAAGGTTTGAAAAAAAGCTTTTTTTCTCAAACTTTTTATCTTCACGCTCACTACCATGCGCAATGCTAATAAAAGGATTTTCTTGGACAAAAGGCTCTAAAGACTCTGACAAACTGTCCAAATTTGCCTGTAAAATCGGCAACCATCCACGCAATGTGGATGAAAACTTTTGTTTAGTCGTTTGTGTATTAGAAACTCTAAGTTTCAATCAAAGTCCCTTAAAACCTAAAATCTTCGCCAAGATAGTACGTTTTGACCAACTTATTCTCAGCCACTTCCGCACTGTTTCCACTCGCTAAAAGTGTTCCATCTTTTAGCACATAAGCTCTATCACAAATGGCGAGTGTTTCTCGGACATTATGGTCCGTAATTAAAACGCCAATGTTAAGCTTTGCTAACTCTTTAACAATATTTTGAATATCAGAAACAGCGATCGGATCAACACCTGCAAACGGCTCATCAAGCAACAAAAACTTAGGCTGCAACACTAAAGAGCGTGCGATTTCACAACGTCTTCGCTCTCCACCACTAAGGCTCACACCATTTCTCTTTCGTATAGGCTCAATATTTAAAAGATTTAAGAGTTCTTCTACACGTTTCATCGCCTCTTCTTGTGTAGGATAAACAATCTCAGCAGCCAACATTATGTTATCTTCAACACTTAAATCTTTAAAAATACTTGATTCTTGTGGCAAATACCCAATCCCTAGTTTTGCTCTTACATGTAAAGGCATTTTAGTGACATTTTGGTTGTCAAAATAAATTTCTCCTAAACTTGGATCAATAAGCCCGCAAATCATATAAAACATTGTTGTTTTTCCTGCACCATTTGGCCCTAGAAGCCCTACAACCTCGCCACTTCGAACTTCGAGTGAAACGCCTTTAATGATTTGCGTTTTTTTGATGATTTTTTCTAATTTTTCTACTTTAAGCGTGTGCATGTAATGTTTACCTTGTACCGTCGTTTTGATGATTCTGTTGTTATATCAATGGTCGAGTATGTAAGACCAAAATGGTTTAGTAGCGCTTCAAAGCTACTCTCCCCCCACTCTATGAGATGATATCCCTCGCACTCTAATTTTTCTACAAGTCCACTTTGTAAAAAGCCCTCGACACCACATTGATAAATATCATAATGAAAAAGTCTCTTTTCATACTCATGTAAAATCGAAAAGGTGGGTGATGAAATCGCTTCTTGAATCCCCAAAGCTTTTGCAAAAGCTTTCACAAAAGCTGTTTTCCCACTGGCTAAATTGCCACGCAAAAGAAGAATTCCCTCTGTGCCAATTTCACAAAGAATCTCTTTTGCAAAACTTTCTACATGTGCCAAATCGCACACTTTTTCATATGTTTTATTCATATAAGATACGATAACTTTATGATTTCGCCTAGCTTATCCCACGCTTTTTTACTATCCAGTGCAAAACGCATCATCTCAATGCCTTCTTGCATATCGCGTGCTTTACCATCAAGCACCAATGCACATGCACCGTTCAAAAGCACGACATCACGCTTAGCACCTTTTTCACTTCCTTGTAAAATGGAGCGTGTAATATCTGCATTTTGAGTACTATCGCCTCCTTTAATCGCTTCAAGAGGAGCGAGTTTGAAGCCTAAAGCTTGTGGGTCGATTTCACCTTCAACCATGGCGTTATTTTCAATTTGGATGTAATGTGATGTGGTGGCAAGACCAATTTCATCCAAACCATCACGAGAACTAAGCACAATACTTTTTTTCGTACCCAACGTTTGAAGCGCTTTTGCAAAACGCGCGATGTAATCCACATGAAAAACGCCTAACATCTGTTTTTGAGCGTTTGCTGGATTGGCAAGAGGACCTAGCATATTAAAAATAGTGCGATGACTTAGGCTTTTACGAATAGGCATAATATGCTTCATGCACGGATGATGGTTCATCGCAAACATAAAAACAAAACCACAGGCTTCTAACATTTTTATCTGCTTTTCAACACTTAAATTAAGATTGAGTCCAAGTGCTTTTAGCACATCAGCACTTCCTGAAAGGCTTGTCGCAGAGCCACTACCATGCTTGGCTACTTTACAACCAAGGCTTGCTAAAACGATGGAGGCTGTTGTGGAGATATTAAACGTCCCGCTTTTATCGCCACCCGTTCCAACCACATCGATGATTTCATCACGCAAGGTCGTACTTAAATCAAGCTTCACACTGTGTTCACGCATGACTTTTGCAGCTGCGGCTATCTCTTCATCATTTTCACCTTGTTCATAGAGTTCTATTAAAAGTGCTCTTGCTTCATCTTCGGTGAGTTTATTTTCAAAAAGAGCATCAAAGCGCTCATACGCTTGTGCGTAATTCATTTTACTTCCCTTATGTAGTCATCTTGTTTTGTTTTTGGTATTGTTTTTGTTTCTGGTATCTGTAAAACTTCATACTTAATCACACGCTCTAAATAAGTCACCGTGATAATATCCCCCACTTTGACATCTTTCGCAGGCTTGGCAACACTGCCATTGACACTAATGACACCATTTTTGCACATATCTTCCGATACCGCTCGACGCTTGGTAATATTGACACTGTTTAAAAATTTATCCACTCTCATCAAAATGCTCTTTGGTATGATTTGTGCTTCATTTTATCAAAACATTATTTAAACTAGCTTTTTTAGTTTTTACATGTAAAGACTCTTTTACCTATAAGCAAAGTTTTTACAAAGTTTCGCTACCATCACGATATTTTATACATTTACACGAGGAAAAAGCAATGAAAAAAAGCGTTAAAAAAGTTGTTTTAGCATATTCTGGAGGACTCGATACAAGTATCATTTTAAAATGGCTTCAAGATGAGTACAAATGTGAAGTAGTAACATTTACAGCCGATATCGGTCAAGGTGAAGAGTTAGAGCCTGCTCGCAAAAAAGCGATTTCTTTGGGAATAAAGCCTGAAAATATTTTTATTGAAGATTTAAAAGAAGAATTCGTACGTGATTATGTATTTCCTATGTTTAGAGCCAATGCCATTTATGAAGGCGAATACTTACTTGGAACATCGATTGCCCGTCCTTTAATTGCTAAAAGACAAGCTGAAATTGCAGCGATGGTGGGTGCGGATGGTGTAAGCCACGGTGCGACCGGTAAGGGAAATGACCAAGTACGTTTTGAAATGGGTTATCTTTCTATGAACTCGGACTTGGTGATTATCGCTCC
>CAYTVI010000081.1:0-8266 GCA_964441765.1 uncultured Sulfurospirillum sp. | reverse complement strand
TGCGTCTCCACCACAGATAAAAACCACTAAGCGCAAATAACGCTACAACCCCACCCATTATCGATAAAACAATACGATGAGGCAAGCCCCAAATACTACCTTTATGAAGCCCAGCTAGCCATTCATTTAGGGTATTGCCACTCGCTTTTCCTGTAGGAATATAAGAGGCTTTAAGAACCCCTAAGTTTCCATCCAGATAAACCGATGTTGCTCCATGGTCTTTTTCGATATCACGAGAGCTTTTAACACTGTAGATGTAAACGCCCTTGAGGGCATCATACATTAAAGCAGACTCTTCTTGGATATCAAAACCTTCTTGTTGTGAAAGCTCTTTCATCAACACTCTTCCTCTTTCTCTAGCCTCCATCCAGCCAATTTTTGGAGAGAGTCTAGGACGTTTAAGCTCTTTAATCTGCTCGTGCGCTGTTTGAAAATTGAGCAATGAACTCCAAAGCCGTTCGTGCAACTCATGCAAATTTAGCGCAAAAGAAGACCAAGCGATGAGTATCAGCAAAGGTAAAAACCATAACCCTGCGGTTTTATGCAAAGCATAGTTTTTCGCTCGAAAATTACCAGCAAAACGCCATCTCCAACTCTTTTTCCATGTGCTAAAAAAGCTACTCCCTTTTTTAGGAAGTGTTATCCAAAGCCCCGTTATAAGCACAACAAGCCAAGCCAGTGTGGCTAAGCCCATGATAAACTCTCCAATGCTGCCCAAAGAGAGTGCATAGTGTAGTTTGTAGATAAAAGGAAGGAGATTTGTCATCCCTTGTGTGATATCTCCCCATAAACGCATGCCTTTTACTTCACCTACATAAGGGTCAACATAGACTTCATTGTTTTTAATAGGCTTTGTAATATTTATGGGAAACAAAAAATAGTGCCAACTGCTTTGATGGCTTAACGAAAGGCTCACCCAACTCACTTTTGCACCCTCTATTAAAGACTCAATGTGTTCAATATGGCTAAGCGGATCTGTCGGCGATGCCTTTAACATGCTCTCATGACTGACCTGCCAAGGGTTTATGGCTTCATCTAAGGTATGGTAAAACGCAATACAAGAGCCACTAAGGGCAGCGATAAGGATAAAAAAACCAATCGCAAGCCCAAATTGACTGTGCCATCTAAAACGTATGGTTTTGCGCATCGCTTTTAGAAATCCATCGAGACATTGAGCATAAATGTTCGAGGAGTGCTTAAGACTAAATAGCCTTGGTCAGGATAGCCACCGCTTGAAGCCCAATAATTACTATCAGCGACATTGAGTACTCTTGCACGGTATGTCACTAAGCGTTTATCCCATAACATTTGGTATTTTGCCCCAACATCAACCCGTTCCCAACTAGGGACTTTAAGCGTATTTGCAGCATCTGCATACACTTCTGCTGTGTAAATCAAACGGGTATCAAGACTTAAACCCTCAACACCAGGCACACGCCAATCAAACCCAATATTGGCTTGCACTTCAGGCACGCCTATGACTCTTTTTCCCTCTGTGCTTGCATTGCCTGTCTTGGTTTGTTCTGTATCAAGTAGTGTGAAACCTCCTAAGAGTTTTAGTCCTTCTGTTACTTCACCATAAGCGCTGAGTTCTGCACCTTTGTATCTGTTTTCACCCTCTTCGACAAAAACATTGCTCGCATTGGTAATGCCACGAGGTTTTGTGGTGCTAAAAAGTGCAAGTGTTGCACCTAAGGTTTTAGCATCATATTTAATGCCTGTTTCTAACTGCTCTGTGACGTAAGGATCAAGCCGTGAGCCAGAATTTGCCGCATACCAAGGGGCAAGTTCACCTTGACTTAAACCTTGAACGTAATTAGCATAGATGGAAATCTCAGGAGAAAGTTTATAGACAATTCCCACTAATGGACTGATGTGCTCTTCTTTATACATACTGGTTAATGGACCATAATAGTACTCTTTGAGATCAATCTCTTGATAACGTGCCCCTAGTGTGACTAAAAGCTTTTCATCAAAAAACCCTAGCGTATCGCCTAGCGCATAGCTCATCAAGCGTGTTCTTCCCAAGTCTTTAGGGTCGTTCAAATCGCCCCCTGAGTAAAGGACATCATCGTAGAGTGCATAAAAGGTTGGGTTATAGAGATTGGAAGCACGGTTTGAGTGCCATGTGTAGGCATTTTTCTCGTGGGATTCAAAGTAATTGGCGGAGAAGACAATGTCATGGCTTACTTCTTTGGTGTATGTTTTTGCACGAAGCCCTGTTTCAGCGGTAAAAATCGTATCTTCTCTGGCGTTATCAAAACGATAGATATACCCATCGCCATTGTTATTGGTCATCGTCAGTGTTGCAACGGAATTGTCTTCTTCCGCTTTTTTAAACCCAGATGCAACCCAACCCGTAATATTTTGGCTAAAATCATACTCGCCTCTAAAGCTTCCAAAAACATCTTTTTCATCCGAATGCGTCCATGGTTGCGCCCAGTTATGGCTTCCATCAGGAGCGGATGGAATCTGCGTAATTCCTGAGATAAAAAGACTTGGTCTTGTCTCTTTTAAACGACGATTTTGGTAGCCCAAATCAGCAGATAGTCTAAAACTCTCCCCTCGATAATCCCATCCTAACATCACCAAATCAAGCGTTTCATCTTCTCGATCAACCCCATTGCCTCCCTCTTTATGTTGCGCCACAAAACGAACGCCTGTGTTTTTATCTTCGCCAAAACGGTGCGCAACATCCAATGCGGTATTGAGCGATTCACCGTTTTCTGTTCCAAAAGTAACCCGTGCTAAAGCTTCATTGGGCGCGCGTTTTGGAAGCAAGTTAATCGCCCCACCTAAGCCATCCCCCGATGGCGTTGAGCCTAGCAAAAACGTCGATGCCCCACGTAAAACTTCCACACGTTCAAAAAGCTCTGAGGAGATATATTGACGTGGCAACAAACCATACAATCCGTTATACGCAACGCTGTCTGAGAAGAGGATTTGCCCTCTGACAAAATAGGCTTCTTGAAAATTGCCATAACCCACAGCAGACCTGATGGATGGGTCATTTAAAAGAACATCTTTCACACTGTTTGTTTGTTGGTCTTGGATAAGTTCATTGGTGTAAGCAGTGATGGTAAAAGGCGTTTCCATCATATCTTTGTTGCCCAGTATCCCTACTTTTCCGCCACGCGCGACTTGTCCGCCATTAAACGTTGGCATAAGTCCCTCCGCTGAAGCGTCCGCACTTGCGGTGATGCTAATAGCCTCTAAAATATCTTTATTGGAAGTGTTGATAGAACGAATGATGACTTTATCGTTTTCACTCACTGCTTCTAAAGAGCTGTTTTTAAGCAGTGCATCAAGTGCTTCTTTGAGTGTGTAGTGACCTTGAAGTTTAGGTGCTTTTTTTCCTTTTAAAAGCTCAGCATCAGCTATGAGCTGTAGTTTTGCTTGAGTGGCAAACTCACCTAAAGCAGAACTCAAGCTTTGTTCGACAATATTTACATGTAAAACAGCTGTATCGTTTGCTAGAATGGGGGAACTCCATGCCAGCGCTGCCGCCACAGCGATGGAAAGATGACGAAATTTCATAAATGTTTCTCCTTAGTTGATAATAGTTCTCATACTAAGGAAGACGTAATCTATTTTGAAAACCTGACATTGGTTATCAAAAAAATAGAATTATTTTTTATCAATTGTTATTTTATGCTGTAGCTGTGTTGTTTTAACAGGTAAGACTTTTGGCAACAACTCCATAAAACTGGAAAATCGCGCTATCTCAAAACTCCCAGAAAGTGTCATCTGCCCCACATACTCACTCTTAATCTCCACAGGTGTAACCCCATATCGCTCAAACGCTTTGACAATATCACTCAAAGGTGTTTTGTGAAAAACCAAACGCCCCATCTTCCAAGGCGCAATCGAAGGGTTGTGCAAAAGGGTATGCTCTTTGACAAAACCTCGCTCATCAAGGCTGAGTTGCTCGTGTGCTTTTAAGGATGCGAGTTTGAGATAGGTTTCATCTTCGAGTCGTTTGTATGAGACATCCACGCTTCCTTCTTCAACACGCACACGCACATCTTCCCCTAAAGAACGTACTTCAAAACGTGTTCCTGTCACTTCGATGCGTACATTTTTCGCATCCACAAAAAGAGGTCTTTGGCTTTGCTTTTTTACATGTAAAAGCAGTTGCCCTTTGTAAAGCATAACCTTTCGCTCATGCGCATAATAGCGCACGCTTACGTGTGTATCGGTATCTAGAAAAAGCGTTGTTCCATCGCTAAGTGCAAATTCTTGTATGGTTCCAATAGGCGTTTGAAAGGTTTGCGCAAACTCCAAGCGATGTGTCCACGCATGCCATTGAAAAAGACCGATGCAAAAACAAGCAACTGCCGCAACACAGGCGTATGCCCACCAAGCTTTTTTCCCTTTCTTGTGACAGGCGTTTTGCAAAGGGCGTAGTCCATCAAGTTCTTGCCACACATGCTCAAATTTCGCATACGTTTTAGCGTGTTCTGGATTTACATGTAACCATTGCTCAAACGCTTTTTGTTCAAACGCACTCATCCCCTCTTGCGCCTTTGCAAACCACTGTGCTGCCATCTCATCTATCCATGCTTGGCTCATGCTTCCTCCATGGCATCAAGGCTTTGCTTACACGCAAGAAGCGCTTTGATAATATGCTTTTCGACCGCATTTTTGCTGATACCCATCTTTAAAGCAATCTCTTTATGCGAATATCCCTCAAATTTATGAAGCCTAAACGCCTCTTGACAACGAGGAGGAAGAGAGTTAATGGTATGGTGTAAGGTTTTCATACGATTGTTTGAGAGCAGATGCTCTAGAGGTTCTTCATCCGCGTCACTCATCTGTTCTGCTTCATGAAGGGTCACAGCACTAAAATGTCTGTTCTTTCGCCACTCATCAATAATGATGCGTTTAGCCGTTTGGTACAAAAAAGCTCGTGGTTCCACAATAGCATTGGAGCGCTCACCCATCGCACTGATGCGAAGATAAGTCTCTTGCACCACATCTTTGGCCTGCTCGCTATCTCCAAGTGATTTTGAGAAATAGCCCACTAATTCCTTATAATAACGCTCAAACATCAAAACTATCGAAGCTTAAAGGCTATGGGCAAAATCACCGTACTTGTACTTTGAGGTTTTGGTAGTTGCTGATTTTTAAGTTTATTGGCAGCTTCCAGTGCTGCGTTGTCTAAGATATCTCGTCCTGAAGATTGATGGATGGAAGCATTCAATAAATACCCACTGCTATCAATCACCAACGCCACATGCACCACACCGTTCCAATTCATACGTTTTGCGATACTTGGATACACAAGATGTGAGAGCACTTTATCGCGAATAATCTCAAAATCAGTTTTCACAAAAGGCTCCGCTTGAACGCTTTGCGCAGGTACTTGGACGCTCTCTTGTACACGTGTTGGCGCAGACTCCAATGGCGTTAAAAGAGAAGGTATAGGCTCGTGTGTTGTTTCGATAGGCTCTATGACTTCTTGCTTCGGTAAAGGCTTAACACTCTCTTTTTTAATCACTGGTTTTGGTTTTTCTACAGGCTTTTCTATAGGCTTAATAGGTTCTATCTTAACTTCTTCAGGTGGTAGTGGGGCTGGAGGTACGTGTTTAGGAGCAATTGAACGCTCCAAAGTCGCCATTTCCATGACAATCATCTTAGAAGAGCTCATCACGGTAAGGCTTTGGCTATGCAAAAAAATAAAATACCCACCAATCAAAACAGTGTGTGCCAAGACAGAGAATAAAAAGCCTTTAGCTTCGTTTTTGGTGTGTTGATATCCCATCATTATAATACTCCTAATTGATGGCTGGCTAATGAGAGGAGACTCTGTTTGGCTGGCTATAGTTTATTTGATTTATTTTGTTAAAATGAGTTTATCTTCTTTGGTAATGCGTAAGATATATACTTGACCATTGTGGTAAATATGCACCACTTTTCCCTCTTCAAAAAGTACTTTTGAGTCTATTTTTTTTTCACTACTCATGTTTGGTTACAACCATACTAATCTTTTCAATCTCTTGTTGCTTCAAAAGATCAATAATGAAGATAAAATCTTCATACGTTGCCATCTTATCAGCACTGATTGCTACAGAATCACTTTTTGTCAAAGTCTTTAATTCTGCTACAAGTGCCTCTTTAAGAACCTGCTTTTGATTGATAAAAAACTGTTTATTTGCATCAATACCTATTTCAAAAAATTTTGGTTCAATCGTCGTATGAGAAGAGGCTTGCGGTAAACTAATCTCAAGTTTACCCAACGCAATGAAAGAAGATACAGTCAAAACAATCGTCAATAAAACCAGCATAATGTCAATAAGAGGAACGACATTAATCCCCTCAACTTTTTTTAATGCTCTCATCGTCCCACTCACTTATTGCAACATCTACTTTACGTAAAAAAGCTCCATAAATAATTGTTGATGGAATAGCAACAATCAATCCCGCCGCAGTCACTTTAAGTGCTAAAGCAAGACCTACAATCACTTTTGAAGTATCAAGTGCCCCTCCGCTCATTCCAATTTCGTAAAAAACAACCATAATGCCACCTACTGTTCCTAAAAGCCCTACATAAGGAGCATTGGAGCCAATTAATGAGATGATGGTAAGATTTTTTGTTAACTCTCTTTCCAGAAGATTTTTACTTGCGTAGTGATTTACATGTAAAGATTTAAAAAAGAACCAACGCTCTAATGCGTAACCAAAAACCAAGACACTCATAAAGAGTAAAATGCCAAGTGCACCGTAATCAACGGCCAACTTTATATTTTCCATAACTTACCTTTTAACTTTAATAACCATTTTCATAATTGTAAACAAAGCTTACTTAACAAATCATAAACTTGATAAAAGGTATCAACTTGAAGGGACTCAAGTCAAGGTTACAAAAGTCCCTTTTGAAGAAAAACACTCTTTAAAAAGCGTGTTTTATATTAGCATGTGCATCGTTTACGAAATAAAAGACGCTCTTTATTTTTCATCACTTCATTTGATTGTTTTGCCGAGGTAGGTATCGTTGTTGTCATTTCTTCTTTAGTCTCTACTTGCATTTTTGTGGAATGCGTACACATGATTAAACTCCAAATTCCATTTTCAACTGCTCGCACCACTGTTCGATGCGACCATCACTGAGCTCACTTTGGTTATCTTCATCCAATGCAAGCCCCAAAAACTTACCTTCAATGACGGCTGCAGAGTCATCGTATGAATATCCTGTATCTTCCCATCTTCCTACAGCTATAGCGCCTTGCATTAGGGCAACATCATAAATGATACGCATACCGCTTACAAAATCACTGCCATACCCTTCTTGATCCCCTAGTCCAAAAAACGCTACTTTTTTACCCGATAAATCAGCTTTTTTCAGATGATTTAGATACGAATCCCAATCATCTTGTAGCTCACCATCATACCATGTCGATGTTCCAAAGATGAGACACTCATAGTTGCCTAATTCATCACCACTTTTTAGCTTGCCTACGTCATGAATTTTGGCACCTAATTTCTCTGCAATCTTCTCAGCAGCTTCTTGGGTATTGCCATTGGTGCTCCCGTAAAATATACCTATAGCCATTGTCTATTCTCCTGTATTGTTTTAATGAATTTTATACGGAACGAGTTTTAACGTGTATTCTAAACCTTGCGCTTCAAGGTGAGGAATTTTGATGGGAATATGCTTTCTAAAATGCTCATTTTTGGGAAAAAGTAGATAGATATGTTTGCATTGTTTGGTTTCTAAAAGATTAATCGCAAAATTGACATCTTCACACACATCGCTTTGAACACTCACACCAACATCACGCCACCTTGGATACAAATGCAAGCTGTCTTCAGATGCTTCACCGTTAATCACAATAAAATCATCTTTTCTATCAATAGACCTATCGGGATTTTGTTTTTTAACACGGCTGTAGACATGGTGAGAAAAAAGTTCATAATTATTGATGGTAAAAAAGAAATAAGGGTTTTGTGCTAAGAAAGCCAAATCTTCTTTATCAAACCGTTTACTAATTTCTGAAAGCGTTGTATGAGCATCTGACATCCAAAACTCCTTTATTTATTAAACGTAATGATAACCGTTTTCATAAAATAAGTCAAGCCATGGGTGCATTGAAACATTTTCTCACTCTTTACCCACATAAGCGCTTTTTTTATAAATTTATCAAAAAACGTATGCTTTTAGTAAATAGCTATTCATTTAAAAATAAATTGACCGATATGCATTTAAAGATTTGTTAGAATACCCTACTTTTTAAAAAGGAATGCAAAACGCATGGATTTAGGAACC
>CAYTVI010000080.1:0-8272 GCA_964441765.1 uncultured Sulfurospirillum sp. | reverse complement strand
TCTCTATCTTTCTTGACGTGTTTATTGAGTTCATTCACAAACGCCTGTGCATCGTAGCGTCCTTGTTCATCAAAAAAGGTTATAGGTATGGCATTTTCCACTAAACCCGTCTCCCTCCACTCTGGCTCTGTTCGTATATCGATGATTTTAATACCGCTTTTAACAATATTTTGGTCAACATCAATATGGCGTAGTTCAGCAAAAAGAAATGTTGAAAAAAGTGCGATTATCAGTGAAATTTTGGACATGTAAACTCCTTATTTTTTAGGAGTTATTTTATCTCTTTTATTTTACACAAGGCTTTAAAAACTAATGTACTAAGCCTGCTTCAACTAAAAATGGTGAATGAATATAAGTGATTTTTTTGATTTTATCGTACTTGGCGTAGGAGAGATAAAGCATATCTTTAGCACGTGTGGTTGCCACGTAAAAAAGACGTCTTTCTTCTTCTAAACTGCCCCCTTTTTGCATGAGTTTTCGGTTAGGAAAGCGCCCATCCATCAAATCAATGACGTAGACTTCTTTAAACTCTAAGCCTTTACTGGCGTGAATGCTGAGTAAATTAACCCCCTCACCTTCACTCATTTCATTGCTTCCTAAAGTCAAAGCGTTTAAAAAGCGCTCATTTGACGCATAGCCACTTGCAAGCTCTTTCAAAAGATGCCCTTTACGGAAAATGCGTGACCTCGCTTCCGTTTTAAGCGTTTGATCGACACTGCCATCTTTTTTTGTAGAACGTTTCACTGCCAAAATCTCAGCGATGGCATTAAACACTTCTGAGCTTAACACATGGTTGATAAGCGTTTGTGGATTTTTAATCCGTGTTGAATGCTTCATAAATTTGTAAAACTGGTATAGAAATTTTGCACCATCTGTTGTCAGCTTTGGATGTTTGAGCACAGGGTTTGAAAGAAATGTCTCTTCAAAACCAAAGTCACGAAAACGACTCACGCTGCCAATATCATGGATATCATCAAAAAGACCAAGTTGATGATTTTTGGGGCGTTTTTTAAAGACTTCATCCATCTCTTTGGGATGAAAAAACCCTTGATAAATGTTGCCCTCACCTATTTTGAAAAGCCCATCAAATATCTCACGAGAGAGCGAACTTCCAATCCCTTTAGCATACTCAAAGATATGGATAAACGCCATCATATCTTTGGGATTGACCACGACACTGACCAAGTCTAACATCGCTTTAACCTCGGCGGTATCAAAAAAGCTAATGCCCCCTTTTCGTTTACAAGGAAGCCCTTGTTCTCTAAGACTAGCTTCTATACCATCGGCTGTTGAGTTATTGCGAAAAATAACAGCAATATCGTGGTGTGGGTATTTGGAATGTTTAATAAGCGATGAGATGGCTTGGTATTGCGCAAAAAGCTCATCATAAATCAAAAGCTTAGGTGGCTCAAAACTCCCCTCACGTGTCACTTCAAGGCGTTTTTCATAAAGGCGTGGGTTTTTTTCAATGACACGATTGGCTAAAGAGAGAATGCTTTGTGAAGAGCGATAATTTTTATTGAGCGTAAAGACATTGGCACCTACATAGCGTTTAGCAAAGGAGCCGATAATATCAATATTTGCACCATTAAACGCATAAATACTTTGGTCATAATCTCCCACGCAAAAAAGAGAAGCTGCACCAAAGGCATCAATCAAAGAGCCTTGCAAGGTGTTGGTATCTTGGTATTCATCAATTAAAACTTCATCAAACAAGCTCTCTTCATTTTTCAACAAGGCTTCACGCATCAAAATCAACAAATCATTAAAATCCACATAGCCAAACTCTTTTTTTAACGCCTGAAACTCTTCAAAAATATCTTCATAAATATCAAAATAGACCCCATGTTCACTCTCATCCTCTTCTAACCATTGCGAAAAACTAAGCGTTACCGTGCTGTTTTGATAGAGTGAAAAAAGGTCGTATAAATACGCCGCCGAATAAGGCTTTACCCCTGAGTCTATCTGGTCAAAGCGTCTGTGTTCCACGATGCTTTTGAGTAAGATTTTTAAGTCTTTGGGTTGTTTTAGAACAATTTTATAGCCTAATTTTTTCAAAAGACGGTAACTCACCGCATGAAATGTGCCTGATTCGATTTTTGAGGTGATAGACTGCCCAAAAAATTGACTCACACGCTCTATCATTTCGGCAGATGCTTTGTTGGTAAACGTTAAAAGTAATATACGAGAAGGCTCAACCCCTTGGTGCAATAAATGCGCAATGCGTGCAACGATAGTTGATGTTTTGCCTGTCCCAGCACTCGCAATTATGAGATTGTGCCCGTGTGTTGTTGTCGCGGCACATTTTTGTTCGTGGTTGAGTCGGCTTAAAGGCATAAAAATCCTAGGAGTAAAATTAAGGTCGGTATTCTATAGCAAAAGAGGAAAAAAGAAGCTTTATTATCCCTATAGATAACAGAGTTTTTAAAAACTCTGTCTTTATAAATACCAATGACGATGCACTAGCTTTCCGTTTTTAAGCTCATCAATGTAGACTTTTTTAGGGTTATCATTGGAAAGCCATAAAAGATACTCTAATTCAGGTGTTTTAATCTCAATTCTTTTCTCTTTTTCTGTATAGTTTCCTTTAGCCAGCTCTTCAAAAACACGAGAAAGAACATGTCCTGTTCGAGGAAGTCTTAGCTCTTTAAGGTTAATTTTATCATGCATAAATTGATAAATGAGTTTTTTCTGCAAAATCAACGTTGCAAAGTACGAACCGCTCTCACGGTAACTCTCCGTTGAAATGAGATTTTTGACCACATTTCCTAAAGGATTGATAGCATCGATCTTCGCACACGCATCGCCAATTGCAATTAAAATATTTTCATTTTTTTCATTTCCTGAGAGAAGTGAAGAGCCTTGTGAGCAGATTTTCTCATAGTTTTTTGCTTCATAATCTTTAAGAATTTCGCTGTACGAATACGCGTGCAGATAACTCCACCCCATAAACAAACTTATCAACATGACTATTTTCATTCGTATCCTTTCTAAAAACGCTACTCGTTTTTTTGATGATTGACTTTTGGTTGTAAAAAAAGAGTATCATAAGTTTCTTTTTTTTCTGCTTCAATGCTCTCTTCTTGTGTGCTATTTTCTTCGACAGATAGTTCTAGTACAGGAGTATTTTGAAAAACTTCTGCAGGAACAATCTCTTGTTTTAAGGGTTGAAACACCTCTTGTGGCTTATTTGGTAAGCCTCCAAAAAAATAATAATAACTTCCAAGCCCACTGACACACAGCGCAAAAATGAAAACAATATACCGTGCTAATTTTGCTTTTTTTAGCCTTTTACATCTATCTTCCAACTCAAAAAAACGTTTACTTGTCATGAAGAAGTCCACAATCAAGTGCAGTCATGTCTAAAAGACAGGTATTGATTTTAGCGTAGCGTGAGAGTCCATTTTTTTGCGCAAAATCGAGTAATTTCATCAGCGTATAGAGGAATTTTTTAATGACACGAAAATTACCTTGCGCATAACGTCCAATGATTTTTGCGTGATTGCTAGAAAACAACAGTGCAATGTCGCCTAAAGAATGGGCAAGCAAATGTGTTTGAACATAACGAAGCACTTCACGCTCTTCCATATTGCCATACTCGATGACAATTTTTGAGCGTGTTTCAAACTGTTTTTTACGCAAAAGCGCTTTACCTTCATCGGTGTGCATCGCTAAAATGAACTGAAACAGTTTTGTATCACTCAAAATTCGTATAGACTCCAACTGTGATTCGCTCAAAAGCTGTGCTTCATCTAAAAAGATAGTGCATGGCACTCCTACATACGCTTCAAATAGCTCTTCTTGGTAAGTTAGCAATGTCTTTTCTTTATCAAAAAACATCCCTCGTGCTTCGTAGAGAACCTTATACAAATCACGTAAATCAAAGAAAGGCTGTTCAAGTAAAAGGGATATATGAAATTCTAGACTCATCGCATGCATTAAACGTAAAATATGGCTTTTGCCTACACCTGGTTCACCGATAATAAAGATAAGCGAAGTGGTGCGTTGGGTAATAGCTTCATGCAGTTTTTTACGTGCGATTTCCGAGCTGATACTATCAAAATAAAAAGAAGGGTCAACACTGTCTTTAAACAACGATTTAGCCGCTTCAAAATCTTTCATAGTCTCTTTTTAAAATCTCCTCTCATTAAAAGTTAAGCGCATTTTCATCAGGAAGTGGAAGTTTTCGAGGAAGTGGTGGAGCTAGATTATATTGCTGGGATTGCTGTTGTTGAGGTTGCTGTTTGGGTGTATTGTTTTGCTGAAAAATGCCCTCTTTTTTAATAGCCTCAACGATTTCATGCGTACTTGGGTTCATTTTAACGGTGAGTTCTTTGATATAAATCGTATCGATACTAAGCCCATGAACTTTTTTAGCATACGCGATAAGTGTTGATTTGAGAAGCTCTTTACCGCGTGATGTCACCAAATCTTCTGCGTAATAACTCCCAATCACCACATTGAGCGCATCGATGGCTTTATGTTCCATCTTTTTCATCTCATTGCCCTCAAAAATTAAGCCTAGTGTGACTTCCACAGGCTTTTTATCGGACTTTGCAAAGACGTTAGCACGAAAATGCTCAATGCTTAGAGTCTCTGCAAAAAGGCTTACATGTAAAAGAAGATATGCGATAAAAATGCGTTTCATTCGAGCCTTTTTAGACGGATGTATCGAGCACGCTACCACCTAATTCGCTAATGCGTGCATCGACCATTGCAAGTGCTTTTTCCATTGTAGTATAGCTAATTTCAGGCAATTTTTCACCCCAAAGTGCTTCAGCTTCTTTGAAACCTTGAAGCATTCCTTTTTTACCCGCTTGAAGTTTTTCCAAATCATCACCCGCACCGTTAATCACAAAATTAGCAATGCGCTCACTTGTCTTTGAAATACCAAAAAAACCATCCTCAGAAACCAGTTCCGCCGCCTCATCTTGGGTAAGTTCTGCGATTGGTTTTCCATTGTAGCCGATATCGCTTAAACGAAACGCTTTAATTTGTCCTCCAAAATTTTCTTTAGATTCATTTGAGATTTTAAGCTGATACTCCATCAAATAGGTATTGCTAATCTCTTTGGCACTTACCTTTTTCTCTTTAAGGTCTATCTCTTTATCACTTTTTGCATACGTCATCAACCCTGTGGATTGGAAAGATAGTTCAATAGCCATTGTGTACTCCTTTGACTTTACATGTAAATCGTCAAAATTCACCAAAGAGTGAGTCACTCTTCACTTCTTCGATTTTTAAGATGTCTGCTTTTTGGTAAAACTCTCCTACTTTGGGTGAAACCTGAACACATCGCTTCAAATGCTCATAAAAACGCTGATACGAATAGTCGATTAAGAGCTGATTAGGATAGCGAGCCCTTGAAATCGCAACGTAAAACTGGCTTTTTTCAAAAATATTATTGATATTACACACTAAAGAGTCAATACTCATGCCCTGAGATTTATGAATCGTGATGGCGTACGCCAGTTTAAGGGGAAACTGTTCGATGGATACGAGTGGTTTTTCTTTCACTTCCCCATCCATCACGACATTTTCATGCAACGTGTACTCTTGGCGTTCAACCTTGATATATTCGCCTGCTTTTTCAACGATAACTTCTTTTTCATCAATCGCTTTGATGACACCTCTCTCACCGTTGTAGTATTTACCCCATTTATTGGTGCAAAAAAGCACTTTTGCTCCGACTTTTAAGGTCAAGTCCACAGGAATAGGCAGAGCGTTTTTCCAGCCTTCGATTTTATTGACATGTAAAGAGTGTTCATGCACTTTTTCTTTGGCTTTTAGCACAATAGGTTCACTCTCAATCTGAGCTAATTTTTGAATATTGAGCATCTCCGCTTCTTTGTTTCTGCCAAACAAAACGGTTGGTTCATCATCCCACACACTCACATTTGTGCGTAAAGCCTCTAGGTATTCGAGTGTTTCACCATCTAATATACCTCGTCGTATCTTCCCTAGATGCGAAAAGAAAAGGGCATCGTGTGTTCGCTTTGTAACGGTCAGCTCAACCACAACAGGTGCATACGCTCTCCACGAACTGCTCTCAAACGCATACTCAAATCCACCCAAAAGGGAATCTGTTTTTGCTTTTGTGACGGGAGGAAGTTGAAAAAAATCCCCCACAAAAAGCACACTGCCCTCAAACCCATTGTTTCGAAGACGATAATACACCATATCAAGCAAGTCCGCTGAGACCATACTAATCTCGTCAATCACTAGCAAATCACAACGCGTAAGCACTTTTTTAATTTCCGCAAGCCTTGCTTTGGCGTAGCGGTCAGTGCGCATCAGCTCATCAAGATGGTTGCAGATGCCAAAAGCAAAAAAACTGTGCAAGGTTTGCCCACCGACATTAACAGCACTCACACCCGTACTACCAAGCACCACCACTTGCTTGCCCACTTTGCGAAGAGCGCTCACCACTTCACCGACCAGATAACTTTTGCCAACCCCTGCACCACCCGTGAGAAGGACATTGTCTTTTTTTAAGATATCGATGAGTTTTTCTGCTAAATTCAAAGAGGCTTCCTAAGTAGTTTTTGGTATTATAGCACGTACTAAAATGAAGGTTTAAAAAGATGTCATTCCGAAATATATTTATTTTTACATGTAGCCTCTTTTTGTTCGCTGGATGTACGCTCAAAGAACCTACACCCCAAGAGTTCATCGCTGAAAAAACAGCCTCAAAAGAGATGCTATTGTATCCTCAAAAACTCGATTTTCTCACACAAAATATAATACCAAAGCACGTTGCACAAGAAGATTTTATCTATCGTTACTACGCTCCATGGATAAGAACGCATCTTCAGCACACACACAAAGATGCTTCATGGGCAAACACATCGTTTGGCATCAAAGGGCGATACTACGGTGAAAATTTACAGCTCATCAGCGATGAAGAGATCGACACGCTTATCGCGAGTACCAACTTTGAAGCCTATGGTAGCATCAATGCGCATGCCATTATGATTCACAATGAACAAATGCGCGCCCTGCCCACACAAAAACCTTTTTTCAAAAAAACAACCTTACCTGGGGAGGGTTATCCGTTTGATTATTTGCAAGTCTCACGCATTCATCTAGCAGAGCCTTTGTTGGTCTCGCACTACTCACATGATGGGGCTTGGGCTTATGTGGAAAGCTCTTTTGCCGCAGGCTGGGTACCAAGTCATAGTTTTGTTTGGTTAGATGCCAAAGAGCGCATACCTTTTCTCACTGCTAAAAAAGTGGCTATCACCCACGATAACACCCCTTTGTACAATGCCAAACAACACTTTGTCACCTACGCAAAAGTCGGAGCGATTTTTCCGATAGAGGGTGAAGATGATGACTTTTTCCATGCCTTTATCTATGGTAAAGATGCCTCTGGCTTGGCGTATAAAATCACTCTTTTCATCCCAAAAACATTCGCGAAACTTGCACCCCTTGATTTTACACAAGAAAATATCACCACCATCGGCAATACTCTTTTAGGCGAGAAATACGGCTGGGGAGGTTACTTACAAAACCGTGACTGCTCTGCCATGACCCGTGATTTTTTAGCGCCTTTTGGGGTGTGGATACCGAGAAACTCTGCTGCTCAAAAGAGCTTTGGTGATTATACGTCACTAAAAAATTTAACGCCTAAGGAAAAAGAAGAGATGATTTTAAAACACGGCATAGCCTTTTTAAGCCTTATCTACCTCAAAGGTCACATTATGCTCTACGCGGGCGAAGTGAATGGAAAACCTCTTGTCATGCACAATGTTTGGGGTGTGCGCACCATGGAAAATGGCGCTGAGGGACGAAATATCATCGGAAAAGCCATCATCTCAGACCTTTATGTGGGGGCAAATCAACCCAACGTTCCACAAGAAGGACTGCTCATCAACCGCGTTGAGGGCATCACCATCAAGCCAACCGACACCAAAAGCCATAACCTCACACACAAATACCCAAGTATAAAAACCATCAAAGACAATACGGTCTTTTTTATGGATGGAAGTACCCTTGTGTATGATGATAAAAAAGTAAAAAGCTTTGATGAATTGCTCGAACATGCTGACATCGAAGATATGTTCGCACAAAAATATCCCGCTTTTGCACCCATCACACCCCCTGCACTCAATGAAGACCCAGGTCGTTTTCGTAATGATGCCTTTTTGAAAAAACTTTATGGCTCAAGCAAAAGCGATATCGAAAAAAATCTCACCACAGTTAACTGGCTCCCCAATCACGGTGGGAAAAAACTCCAATTTAACAAAAATGAAAACGCGGCTATTCAACT
>CAYTVI010000079.1:0-8312 GCA_964441765.1 uncultured Sulfurospirillum sp. | reverse complement strand
TTCCTACGGATATTAAAAGCCCTATTGTCATTGTGAGTAAAAAAAATAAACGAGACCATTTTATCGCCGAACTCTCTCAGCTTAAAAATGACAAAATAGCTGTCGTGGCTGATTATAGTTATGTCAATGATATTTATGAGCAGTACCCTCATCTTCATTATGTCAAAGTGCCTAATGCTACTGCTGGATTGGAAGGTGTTGCTTCAGGGCAATACGACGCAATGCTGTGTTCGCTTTCTTTAGCTGCTTATAAAATCAGTGAGCTAAATCTTAACAATCTTCAAATTGTGGGTAAAACAGATTTTGTGATGCATTTGGGCTTAAGTGTTAAAAAAGAATGGGAAATTTTTGTGTCTATTTTACAAAAAGTATTAGAGCACCATTCGCATAATGAACATCGGAATATTCTTAATCAATGGGAGTCTTTGACAAAAGACCAAGGTGTGAACTACACGCTCTTTTTAGAAATTTTGGCATTCGTTCTTGCACTTGTTGCCGTATTGTTTTATTGGAACTATCAGCTGAAAAAACAAGTTTCTAAAAAGACAGTTGAGCTTGAGATGTTGATTAAAGCTTTTGATATGCACGTTATTGCTTCAAAAACAGATTTAAAAGGGAACATCACCTATGTGAGCAATGCATTTTGTGCGATTAGCGGTAGTTCAAGAGAAGAGCTAATAGGTAAAAATCATCGCATAAGTAGGCATCCTGACAATGACCCAAAAGTGTACGAAGAGATGTGGAAGACCATTACCAACGGTGGTGTATGGCAAGGACGCATTAAAAATCGTAAAAAAGATGGTGGTTATTATTGGGTGGATAGCGTAGTACAACAAGATTATGATACCACTGGACAAGTCATTGGTTATACCTCGATTCGTCATGATGTCACCGCTCAAGTGGAATTGCAAGAACTGAGTAGCAAATTAGAAAACATCATTCATGAAAGAACCCAAGAACTAGCTCTTTTAAATGAAGAACAACAAGCTATTTTTGATTCGGCAAGTGTGGGCATTGCTCTTTTGAAGAACAGAGTGATTATGCAGTGTAACAGACGTTTGGATGAGATTTTTGGATATGAAACCAATGAGCAATTATGGGAGTCGGCAAATATTTGGTATCCACAACTGCCTGATTTATCGCAGATGTATGAAAAAATGTGGCAAGGAGAGACCGCTACATGGGAGCAAGAGCTGATTCACAAAGATGGGACACTTTTTTGGGCAAGAATTTCAGGTCGCGCGATTAATATTCATGAGCCAGACAAAGGTGTGGTTGCTGTGGTTGAAGATATTAGCCACGAGCGTCAAGCCCTTGAAGAGATAAAAAAAGCTAAGATGCTAGCAGAGGAAGCCACACGGATTAAGAGTGACTTTTTGGCCAATATGAGCCATGAGATTCGCACACCAATGAATGCTATTATAGGGATGTCACATTTAGCTCTGCAAACAGACTTAAGCACTAAACAGCGAAACTACATCGACAAAATTAACAGCGCTTCTAAAAACTTGCTAGGAATTATCAACGATATTTTAGATTTTTCCAAAATCGAAGCGGGTAAGATGACGTTTGAGACGATTGATTTTTACCTCGAAGATGTGATGGAACATTTAGCAGACCTCTCTGTGATGAAAGCGCAAGAAAAGGGATTAGAGCTTTTGTTTGATGTGGGGTACGATGTCCCAACAGCGCTTAGGGGCGATCCTTTACGTTTGGGACAAGTTTTGATTAATCTTGTCAATAATGCGATAAAGTTTACAGCAACGGGTGAAATAAAAATGGGCATCCATCTTCTCTCACACACAGAAGATACCGTTGAATTGCGTTTTGACGTGAGCGATACGGGTATCGGGATGAGCCAAGAGCATCAAGACAAGCTTTTCCAAGCATTTTCTCAAGCCGATGAATCCACCACACGCAAATATGGAGGTTCAGGATTAGGACTTGCCATTTGTAAGCATTTGGTTGAACGAATGCACGGGAACATTAGCGTTCAAAGTGCGATGGGCAAAGGCAGTACCTTCTCATTTAATGCCACATTTGAGCTTCAAGCCCAACAAAAACGTTTGATACTTGATGATGAGGATGTCCAAGGGCTACGTATTTTAGTGGTGGATGATAACGAAAGTGCAAGGGAGATATTGGAGAGCATTTTACGCTCACTCAAATTTGATGTAACCAGTGTCAGCGATGGTTTTAAAGCGATTCAGTATTTGCAAAAAGCGCATGATGAAGCAAAACCCTATGGCTTAGTTTTGATGGATTGGATGATGCCGGGCATGGATGGTGTGGAAACCATCAAAAAGATGAGACAATACACCCACCTCTCAAGCACGATTGCTTTTATTATGATTACGGCGTACAGTAAAGAAGAGCTCAAAGTACAGCTTGAAAATATCAAGGTGGATGGTATCTTAATTAAGCCCGTCAGTCCTTCCACGTTGCTCAATACAATCTTAAATGTCTTAGGCAAAGAAATCGTTCAACATGGTCGAAAAGAAGATAAAAAGATACTCTACCAAGAAGCACTCGCACTTTTACGTGGAGCACGTATTTTATTGGTAGAAGATAACGTTGTCAATCAAGAAATGGCGATAGAAATCTTAGAAGAAGCAGGTTTACATGTAGAAATAGCCAATGATGGACTTGAAGCACTCTCCAAAGTGATGAAAGGCTCGTATGATGGAGTTTTGATGGATTGTCAAATGCCTGTAATGGATGGTTTTGAAGCCACAAAAGCAATTCGCCAACATGAACAATTTGCTTCTTTACCGATTTTGGCAATGACGGCTAATGCGATGATGGGTGACAAAGAAAAGTGCTTGGCTTCAGGGATGAATGACCATATCGCAAAGCCTATTGATGTGGCACAACTTTTTTTAACCATGGCAAAATGGATCACGCCACGTGAAAAATTCTCTAGTGAGGCGATATCTCCAATGACGCCAGAGACATCATCTTCCTTTTTGCTTGAACTTCCTGGTGTTGATCTTCGTGAAGCGTTACGAAGGGTTGGAGGCAATGCAAAACTTTTAGAAAAACTCTTGTTACGTTTTAGTCAAACACAAGCTGAAGCAATTACACGCATCAAAGCAGCGCTTGAAGCCAATGATGCGAACACGGCAGTTCGTGAAGCACATACCCTTAAAGGTCTCTCTGGCAATATTGGAGCGAGTGCCTTGTTTAAAAAAGCTCAAGAGATTGAGCATATGATTGCTCGTGAAGAATTTGAACATTTAGATGCGATGCTAATCGAGGTAGAAAAAGAGCTTACTTCTCTCATTAGCACTATCTCTCAAGCACTTGAAACAAAAAATGAATCACCTTTGGCTTCAAAAAAGAAAGAAGTCGTTGATAAAAGAGCACTTTTTGAGAAGCTAGAAACGCTAAAAACACTTTTAGTGGAATTAGACTCTGAAGCATCTGAAGTTATTGAAGAAGTAATGCCTTTACTTGGTGATTTAGGGTATGAGAGCGAAGCGGAAGAACTTTTCAAAAAGGTAAATAACTTTGATTTTGAAGCAGCATCCGTACATTTAGAAACACTGATGACACGCTTGAAAGAAGGTTTCGATGCTGAGTGATAAAGTGCTTCAAGAGCCAATAGCGTGTATTGACCAAAAAGCAGGGTTAGTAACGGCCATGAATAATCAAAAGCTCTATGGTGAACTTTTAGGACGTTTTTTGGAAAACCAATCGGATTTTTATGAGCACTTTTGTGTATTGTATGAAAAGCAAGAGATTCATTTAGCCCTTCACTGTGTCCATAGCTTGAAAGGGCTTTCTGGAAATATTGGAGCAAAAGCACTGGAAAAAGCTGCTGCAAAACTCGAGTATGCACTTCAAAACCAAAGTGAGCGCGAGATAATAGCACCACTTTTAGAAAATACCCATGAAGTATTAAAGCTGGTTTTGGCTGAAATTCAGCACATTAAAGACAATTTTTTGCAAAGACCTCTCCTCCATGCTACAATAGATCAAAAAGAGGTACAACGGTTATGGAAACGGCTTGAAGAAGAGCTGAAAAGCTATGATGCAAATGCCTCCGATACAATGGATGAGCTTTTGCAAACGCTTTCTTCGCATCCGTACCACAAGGAAGTGAACCTTCTTTCACGCGCCGTTGCTAATTATCAGTTTGAAGAAGCACTAGAGTATCTTCATCGTATCAATACATCAACGATAAAACATTAAAAAGGCTTGAAAATGAATTTTACACCTTGGTTAAATGATGTGCATCAAAAACGATTTAGGGTTTTGGTTATTGATGATTTAGCGGAAAATATTGCCCTCATCAATAATATTCTCAAAGATGAGTACGATATCACCGTAGCAACAAGTGCGGCTTTAGGTTTAGAGCTTGCCAAAAAAGAGCCTTTGGTTGATTTGATTTTGCTTGATATCGTGATGCCTAATATGGATGGATATGAGCTGTGTAGATTTTTAAAAGCCAACACTCAAACGCAAGATATTCCTATTATTTTTCTAACCGTTTTAGATGAGACAGCTGATGTGGAAAAAGGATTTCTCGCAGGAGGTGTGGATTATGTCACTAAGCCATTTGAGCCAGCGATTTTAAAAGCAAGAGTTAGAACCCATTGTGAGCTCTCTTTCCAAAAAAAAGAGCTCAAGCGCTTCAATCAATCTTTAGAAATGGTTGTGTTAGAACGCACCCGTGAACTAGAACATATCCAATTGCACGTGGAACGTTTGGCACGTCAAGCAGCGTTAGGAAATGTCATAGGGATGATAGCCCATCAATGGCGACAACCTGTGGCGGTGATTTCTATGATTGTCAATACGGTCTTACTAGATATTGCACTTGGAAAACTTGACCCAAAAGATATCAAAAAAGAGATGGAAAATATCTCAAAACAGACACAGTTTTTATCTCAGACGATAGAAAATTTTAGAAATTTCTTTAAACCAAGTCAAGAAAAACAGTGTATTAGTACCGATGCTTTTTTTGAGTCGCTAAAAGATTTGATGAAAGCGATTTTAGGGCATCATGCGATTTCATTGGTTATCGATACGTCGGACGTTGAATGTTTAAATGTGTATAAAAATGAGCTTTTGCAAGTCATTGTCAATCTAATCAACAATGCTAAAGATGCTATTGTAGAAAACCATCAAGAAAACGGTGAAATTAGCATTGCTGTCTTTTATCAAGATAGTAACGTGGTCATTGAGGTGAGTGACAATGGAGGTGGTATCCCTGAGACAATACTCTCAAAAATCTCAGAACCTTACTTCACAACAAAAAATGATAAGGAAGGAACGGGACTTGGGTTGTATATGAGTAAGATGATTACTCAAAAACACCTGCAAGGAACCCTTGAGTGGTTTAATCAAGCCAATGGCGCTTGCTTTAGAATTATGATTCCTCGTTAAAGCACTGTAAAATGGGTTTTTGCTACTCTTCATCTTCTTTACATGTAAAATATTTTAAAGTGGATGTTAAGTCGCAGGAGAATACCATATAACTAGTTTTTGATGTCTCACTCTAACACTGGAGAAGCGATGCACACCTATTATGCGTTTAATACTGACATGTACCGCACCCTTTTTGAACACTCTAGGTTAGGGGTTTTTCTTTTTACGCATGAGGGTGTCATCACGGAGTGTAATGAGCGCTTTGCGGTGATTATGGGGACAAAACAAGAGAAGCTTATAGGTCTTAATATGCTCAAAGACCTCCCCGATAAGCGGGTTCATGAGGCGATTCAAAAAGCATTTATGGGTGAACACGGGACGGTTTATGGTGAATACACTTCCGTAACCGGTGGAAGAAAATCTTTTTTACATACGCTCTTTTTTGGTATTAAAGATGAGAAGAAGAGTGTGGTCAAAGGCATCGCTATTGTCGATGATTTGACAGATTTGTATGAGACAAAAAAAGAGCTTTTAACAACACATACGTTGATTGAAAATATCATGAAAAATCTTCCCGATATGGTTTGGGCAAAAGATTTAGAAGGTGTTTTTATTGCTTCCAATAAGCGTTTGGAAGCACTTTTAGGTAAAAGTGAAGCTGAGATTATTGGAAAAAAAGATAATGAGCTGTTTAGCCACGAATTAGCTGCACAGTTTCGTCTATATGACCAAAAAGCAATTTGTGAAGCAAAAACAGTGATGAATGAAGAGTGGTTGAGCTTTGCTGATGGTCATCAAGAGTTCTGTGAGACCTTAAAATCCCCGATGATTGATGAAAAAGGCGAGATTGTTGGCGTCATCGGAATCGCACGTGATATCACGCAACGCCGAGCCTTAGAAGAGCGTGTACGTTTGATGCAGTATTGTATCGACCAAGCAACGCTTAGTATTTTTTGGGCAGATAAAGAAGGGCACATGGTATACGCTAATCAAAGTGCATGTCGCTCATTGGGATACACACCAGAAGAGATGACTCGTTTGATGATTACCGATATTGACCCGATGGTTTCACTCAAAGCGTGGAGTGAGCAGTGGGAGAGGCTCAAGATAACAAAAGTGAGCCATTTTGAATCATTGCATCGCAAAAAAATGGGAGAAGTTTTCCCTGTGGAGATTTACACCAACTATATCAAAGAAGAAGGGATTGAGATTGTGGTTGGTTTCGTGGAAGATATCTCGAAACGAAAAGCCTCAAAAATTGCTTTAGAACAGAGTGAAAAGCTTTTAAAAGAGTCTCAAGCTATCGCAAAAATAGGGAGTTGGGAACTTGATTTGAGTTCTAATGCTCTCGTGTGGACGGATGAGGTGTACCGTATCTTTGGAATAGATCAGCACAAATTCCCCGCTTCTTATGAAGCTTTTTTGAATGTCATTCATCCTGATGATAGGGAAATGGTTAATACGGCATTTATTACTTCATTAAAAGAGAAAACGCCCTATGATTTAGTGCACAAGTTACTCGTAAATGGTGAAATTAAATATGTGCATGAGCGATGTAAAACAGAGTACGCACACGATGGCAGACCCATCCGCTCCATTGGAACGGTTCATGATATCACCGATGAGTATGAACTCGCTTCTAGGATAGATTATTTGGTCAATCATGACAGTTTGACAAATCTGCCCAATCGTTTTTTAATTACCCAACGCTTAGAACAATTACTGCATCAATATAAACGTGATTCAAAATGGCATTTGGCGGTTTGTTTTATTGATTTGGATAATTTTAAATATGTGAATGATGCATATGACCATAGTGTGGGAGATGAAATCCTCAAAGAAGTTGCTTCGCGCCTTTTCGAAAAATACGCAGAGCAAGGCATTCTAGCGCGTTTTGGTGGAGATGAGTTTATTATTGTCTTAGATACCGTTTCTGAAGCATCAGATGTTGCTATCATCGCCAATGAAATTGTGGAAATCCTTCGCAAGCCTTTTACTGTTTTTGACCAAATTCATCAAGTTAGTGCCAGTGTAGGTATTAGCCTTTATCCAGAAGATGCGTCAAATGCCAATGATTTGATTAAGTTTGCCGATGCTGCAATGCACAGAGCCAAAGAATCTGGCAAAAATCACTATCAATTTTATACCAATACCTTGACTGAACAAGTCATGCACAAGATAAAAATCATCAATCATTTACGAGAAGCCATTGAAACAGAACAGTTTGAGCTCTACTATCAACCTCAAATCAATCTTCAAACACATAGTATTGTAGGCTTTGAAGCTTTGGTACGGTGGCATCATCCTGAGCTTGGTTTTGTCTCTCCCGCACAGTTTATTCCTGTGGCGGAGGAGAGCAAGCTGATTATTCCTTTGGGAGAATGGATTCTTAAAAAAGCGTGTATGCAGATGGTTGAGTGGAGGGAAGAAAATCTTTTTGATGGGCGTATGGCGGTAAATGTTTCTGGGGTGCAACTGGACGATAGCAATTTTCAAACGATGGTTCAGACGATTTTAGAGCAGACGAGATTGAACGCGGCGTACTTGGAATTGGAGCTGACCGAATCTTCGCTTATGAGTAATCCTGAAAAGTGGATTGAGGATTTAGATGCGTTGGACGCGCTTGGCATAAGATTAGCGATTGATGATTTTGGGACGGGATACTCTTCGTTGTCGTATCTACGCCAAATGCCAGTTGATGTCTTAAAAATCGACCAATCTTTTGTACGAGATTTACCGAGCGATAGCGATGCTTGCGTGATTGCCGAAGCGATTATAGGGCTTAGTAAAAGCATGAATATGGAGTCTTTGGCGGAGGGCATTGAAGATGAAAAACAGTTAATCTTCTTAAAAGCCATAGGCTGTAAAACAGGGCAAGGTTACTACTTTAGTAAACCTCTCCCTGCCAATGAAGCCAAGTCATTTTTACAAACATGGAA
>CAYTVI010000078.1:0-8896 GCA_964441765.1 uncultured Sulfurospirillum sp. | reverse complement strand
AAGATAGCAACCCCTGGGATGTGTGTAAATTTTTCTTGAAGTTCTGCAAATTCGCGAGGTCCCATCGGATAGAAGGTGTAACCTCCACGGTTTTGAGGAAGCCCTGCGTTGGCATGAACGCTGATAGCTCTATCCCACACGGTACTTAACGTTTTGACGTGTTTTTCAACCTGTTCAGGTCCCGTTCCACAGTTAAAGCCCAGACTTAAAAGCTCAAAGGGCTCTAAGATGGTCGCAATCGTTGTTGCATCGGTTCCAATAAGCATCGTACCACTGAGCTCTATCGTCACAGAAACCATGATCGGAAGTTTTACATGTAACTCTTCTTGCACATCTTGGATAGCGTGTAAAGCGGCTTTGATTTGAAGCGGGTCTTGCGCTGTTTCAATCAAAAAGAGGTCACATCCACCATCAATAACCCCTCGCGTGGCGATTTTGTACCCCTCATACATCTCATCATATCCAATATGCCCTAAAGAAGGAAGCTTCGTTCCTGGTCCAAAAGCGGCAGCACAAAAGCGTGGTTTTTGCTCCGTAGCATATTCTAAACACGCTTCTTTTACGATGCTTGCACCCGCTTTGGCTAACTCGTAGGTTCGCTCACCCATGTCATAATCTTCCAAAACCCAAGGCAAAGCCCCAAAGGTGTTCGTCTTGATGATATCGGCACCAGAGAGTAAATAGCCCTTGTGAATTTTGGAAATTTCTTCGCGTGCGGTGACATTAAGCAGTTCATTGCACCCTTCCTTGCCATCCCATTGTTCAGGCGTGATTTTAAGTGCTTGTATCTGTGTGCCCATCGCACCATCGATAACTAAAATTTTCTCGTTGATAAGTTTTTGAAGTGTTGCCAAATGAAAGTCCTAAAGTGTTATAACATCTCTATATGGTATCAAAAGTTTGGTAAGCTGAGTATAAAAGGCTCTAAGAGAGGGTAAAAAGGCCCATTTTGCCTCTTTACCACTTTTACATGTAATGATTAGGGATTGACGGTAGATTTGTAAACGGCTTTGCCATTTTTTATCTCTTTGATAACGGCTGAACGGGTTGCGTTACCATTTTTATCGATGGAAATAAAGCCTGAAACACCTTCAAAATTGGTCGTTTTTTTAATCTCATCATTGATACATACCGTATCTTCTGCACTTGAACAACGGTTGATAGCATCGATTAAGACATTGTACGTATCAGCACCCAAAGTGACAAATGAATTCACCTCTTTTTTACCTGTCTTTTGCTCATACGCAGCTATAAAATCTTTTGAACGCTGTGTCGGAGGTGCGCTATGGTCAAAAAAGTCTGTAAACATATGTCCCTCAACCGAATCACCGCCAAGTTCTACAAAGGTCGGATTGGCTACGCTATCGCCCGATAAAAAGGGCTTATTGAGCCCTATTTGTTTGGCTTGTCGTGTAATCATCGATGCTTCCCCGTGATAAATTGGAAGGAAAATCATATCAGGATTGAGTGTTTTAACCTGAGAAACCACCGCTTTGAAATCTTTATCGCCTGAGCTAACTTTTATCTCTTTTAAGACCTTACCGCCATTTTTCACAAATGCCTCACTAAAGGCTTTTGAAAGCCCTAAAGAATAGACTTGCGCTTGGTCGGTTAGCACAACAGCTGTTTTAAATTTCAAATCACGCGTAGCATAGTTGGCAACGACAGAGCCTTGAAAAGAGTCTGTAAAACAGACACGGTTTCCATAGGTTCTATTTTCGGTGAGTCTATCATTGGTTGCGACAGGAGCGATAACGGGAATCTGTTTTTTATCCGCAATAGCAATAATCTGAGCGGTATTTGTACTCGTAATGGCACCCAAAATTCCCACAACTTTATCCGATGTTATCAAGCGAGTAGAGGCTGTTGCTGATTCTACTTTGTCGCCTTTGTTATCTACTAAAACAAGTTTGACGGTATCGCCATTTTTAAGTTTGGGTTGCAAAGAGTGCGCTAGGTGGATTCCTTCAAAGGTTGTTTGACCGTATGAGGCTAATGCGCCACTCATCGGCATAACAACACCCACTGAAATCTCTTTGGCATATGAGAATGTTACTAAAAGGCTAGCAACGCTAAGGGATGTTAAAAGGCAACGCATAAGATATCTCCTAAAGTTTTAATAGGTGAAATTCTAGCAGAAGCACACTTTAATGTCAAGTAAGTTGATATGTTTAATAGTGTATAGGCGAGAATCTTCTCTCCTATAGCTTAGTGATGCGTATTTTCAGCGATATTCAACGCCTGCGATACATCGACAATCACTTGAAGCTTGCGGATAATCTCTTCCATAGCTCGACTCTCTTCTTGCGCTGCAATGCTAATACGCTCCACTTCATTTTGTGTACGAATAATCTCATCAACGGTGCGTTGTAGTGCAGGAACGATTTGATTGACCACTTTTTGAACGTCTTGAATGGATATACGAATATTATCGGTTGATTTGTTGCTTTGGTCGGAGAGCTTTCGCACTTCACTCGCGACAACAGCAAACCCACGTCCATGATCTCCTGCACGCGCAGCTTCGATGGTCGCATTAAGCGCTAAAAGGTTGGTTTCACTCGCGATGTATTTAATCGCTGTGGTAATGGTTCCGATTTGTTCAACCGCATTGGTAAGTTCTTGCGCCATGGCATTGGTGACTTGAACATTTTTTACTTCGGAAGCCAGTTTGGTATTGACCACAACAATGGTATTGGCAGTATCTTCGATGGATTTTGAAGCACTTTGAGTGATGAGTGAAATCTCTTTTGTCTGCTCGGCTAGTTTTTTAGAGATATCACGCGCTTCTTGTAAAGCTTTATCATTATTGATCGCCGTGACCACTTGTGCTAGTCCACTGACACTCTCTGCCGTCGCAGTTCTAGGAGGGCTTGGGATAACTGTAACATCTGGGCGCAAATAGTGATTGTACTTGGTATAGAGTGTTTTACCCGCTGAGACATAACCGTCGGTTCCGATGATGTATTTTGCTTGAGAAAGTGCCTCTTTGGTTTCACTCTCGCTACACTCATCAAAAGGCACTACTTTATAACTGACATGCTCTAATTTATAAAATTTAAGAAATTTTAGCATGACATTGGCACCTGAGACACTGTTATTAAAAATTATAATCTCTTCACCGCTTGGAATGCGACTCACCGCGACAAAAAAATCCGTAGGGGGAACAAACTCAACCGAAATAACCTTCTCTTTGCCATATTTTTTGACCATTTCATCATAGCGATTGGCAAAACAGACGATAAGGTCAAAGTTATTAGCATTGAAGTTTTGATAGTTGGCTAACGTGGCTTTTTCGTAGACTGCAGTGTGAGAAAGTGTGGCATCGACTAAAGAGACAAGCTCTTGGGTGGTTGCTTCATTGGCTCCGATAAGAAGTAAATTAACGCTCATGTGCTTCCTTTTTTAACGTGGAATCAAGTGCTATAACAATTTAACTAAATATTATAAACAATACGGTGGGATAAAAAAAGGACTAAAATCATACACTCCTTTATTTTAAATGATAGTATAATCAAGTCAGATATTTTTTCAGAGGAGTGTCAATGTTTGATATTCAAAATTACACTAGTTTTGTCATGGCTATTTTACTTTTTCAGCTTATTCCTGGTGCGGGAACCATTGCGATTTTAAATGCCACCGCACGCAATGGAATCGGTGCAGGAATGGGTGCTGTGATGGGAACGTTATTGGGTGATTTTCTCTTTATGATAGCTGCCCTTGCAGGACTAGCAACATTGATGCAACAAAATCCTTTTCTTTTTGAACTTTTGCAATACTTTGGAGCAGGCTATTTGTGTTGGTTAGGTATTGGACTTATACGTACCCATGTTGAACATCGCCATACAAATGAACCACACCAATCAGGCTGGGTCTATTTTCGGCAAGCGTGTGCGGTTAGCTTAACCAATCCAAAGGTAATGCTCTTTTTTGTCGCTTTTTTCCCTCTGTTTTTATCACCTCACGCAACGCATGGCACACTCATCGCAATGATATTACATGTGAGTATTTTAAGCTTTTTGTATCAAGCAGGCTTGGTTCTTTTGGGCAATAAGATTGCAAAAAAAATGAGAACATTCCCTTCTGCTCGTAAATGGGCTATCAAACTTGCAGGTATTGCATTGATTGGCTTTGGCATCAAATTAGCTTTTAGTTCAAAGTAAGCTCCCATGCCTTTAACACATCTTAGCATTACCCTTTTATTGGTTATTATCTGGGGGCTTAATTTTGTTATCATTCAAGTGGCATTGCAAGAAATTCCGCCTATCATGCTGACGTTTTTACGCTTTTTCTTTGCGGCTTTTCCTGCTGTTTTTTTTATCAAACCACCTAAAACCTCATGGAAAATGCTCCTTTACTACTCCTTAACCCTTATTGTGCTTGATTTTTGTTTTTTATTTACGGGGATGTACATGGGTGTTAGTGCAGGCATGGCTTCACTGACACTTCAAACGCAAGTCTTTTTTACAGCAATTTTAGCGATGATTTTTTTGAAAGAGCGTATGAGCAAAGCACAAATTCTTGGCTCATGCATCGCTTTTTTGGGTATTGTGTATGTTGGATTTCACACAGGTGGCGATGTCAATCTAACAGGGCTTATTTTGGTTGAACTTGCCGCACTTTCATGGGCGATAGGCAACTTAGTCTCTAAAAAAATCGGACGTGTCGATATGCTCTCATTAGTGACATGGGGAAGTTTACTCTCTTTACCCTTTTTATTAGCACTTTCATTTCTACTCGAGTCTCATTTATGGAGTGTGCAAAGTCTTCTTAGTATTTCAGGTAAAAGTATTGGTGCCATTGCTTATCTGGTCTATCCTGTCACACTTTTTGGCTTTGCACTGTGGAGCTGGTTGCTCAGTCGTCACCCTGCGACAACCGTTGCTCCTTTTACCTTGCTTATCCCTATCGTTGGGTTCAGTTCTTCTGCACTTTTACTAGGAGAAAGCCTTCCTTTATGGAAAATCATAGCCGCGGTACTGGTCATTAGTGGGCTTATCATCAATCTTTACGGAGGAGTTCTCTTTCAAAAAATTCTTTTTACATGTAAAAAGAGTTAAGCATCATTTCTCTTTGATTTTTAAGAGCATCTCTTTATGCAACATCGCTTTTTCTTCTGAAGCTTCTAAATGAAGGGTTGCATTCAAATCAGAAAAAGCAATCGTCGTGTTTTGGTGAAAATGACTCACAGTAAGCTCGGAACCTAATTTTCCATACGCCATACACCATTTTCCCTTAGCGTTAATCTTTTCATCCAACACAGACAAACGTGAACATTTGTCAACCCATAAAAAAGGTTCATCGTAAGCAAAATCGTGTAAATAACCAAACAATTTTGTGGTTTCAAAGAACTTGAGTTTGACTTCAAAGAAAGGGCTGACTTCGAGATTGTCGCTTAAACGTAAAAGAATAGGAAGCGCATAGCCTGTTTTTCCAAGCTTCATCATCTGCTTTTTGACATCAATCTCGATATCATCTTCGATTTTTGGAAACTCCCAAAAACGGGCAATATCTTTATGCCATGCGCTGAGGAGTTTATCAAAATTGAAAAACTCCTCTACTAAGCTTTTTTCATCCGATAAAAGATTGCGCCCTAAGCCCATTTTAGCATCATAGCCTAAAAGTGGAAGCAACGTCGCGCTGATATCTAAGGTCGTTCCTGCTTTTTTCACCACTTTTGCTTCTGTTTGACGAGGATCAAGTATCATGAATTGATTGCGACGCTCTCCTTTCATCAAATCATCAATCGCCATATTGTGCATTGCGAGGTGGTCAGAACCAACAACAATAATGGTATTTTTACCATAAGGTGATTCTTGTATCTGCTTGATAAAACGTGTGATTAACTCATCCGAACATGCCACTGCATTGAGCATAGAGTTGTCACCTTTTTCATAAGTCTGTTTTTGGCAACTTTTTGACACATGTCCATAAGGATGATGGGTATCCATCGTAGAGATAAAAAGAGCAAATTTTTGCTTTGCCTTTGAGAGACGTTTAAAATCATTTAAACTGATATCAAACAACGTATCATCATACAATCCCCACGGTGTTTGATACGCCACATCTTTTAAAAGAGGCTTCAGTTCTTTTATCCCTTTGACATCATCAAAATGGTGTGTTTTATAAAGTTTATCGACTCCTGCGAAAGCAAGCTCAGAGCCACTGCGGTACACCATCTTATAACCTTCTTGATGCAACAAATCACTCATACACACAGCCCCTGAGTAAAAGGTATTCATCTTTGACATCGAATTTCCCTGAGGCGAGTGCTCGTTGGTCGTAGGCGTTACCAAAGGAATACCGCACAGTGCTGATGTCATCCCAGCAATCGTCCAACCCGTCCCAAGGGCTTGGCGAATATCTGTAAACATGATACTTTGAGGTTGAAGCGTACGCAAATGCGTTACTAAAGAGGGAAAGATTTTTTCATCAAAATAGGTCGTTTCAAAACTCTCTGCAAAAATATAGACTAGATTTGGATGCTCTTCGCTATTGGCTTCAAGTGTAGGTGTTTGATAATAGTCTAAAAAGCTATATTCCCTAGCTAATGCACTCTCATACCCAACACTTTTAAGTAAGGTTCCGTAAAACATGGATAACGATGGATGAATTGCCCAAGCGCACACGAGTAGCCCAACCACCAAAACCTGCTTTATTCTCGAAAAATGTCTCTTTGTTTGAGCACCCAAGATACGATAATAAGCGATGGAACTCATAAGGCTTACAATAAATAAACCCACACCAATAGCGATGATTAAATAATAATCACCAAAACCAGAGCCATCTAACCCATAACGCAAATGGAAAATAACCGCGTCGTTAATCCCCTCGCCCGTAAAATAATCTGCCACAATATAAAAAGCACTCATACATAAATAGACAAAAACTAAAATAGCACCTAAAAGCAAGTGGCGTTTTGTACGTTCTTGATAGTAAGAAAGAACAAGAGCGCTGAAAAAGAGAGAGAGTGATAACCAAAAAAGGTGGTGCATGGCTGTAAACTATTCCTCATGTCGATAAAATCTAAAGCGGTATTATAGCTTGTATGGTGCGCTTTGAAGTAAAATCTTCTACTTTTGCAGACTGATTAAATTTTAATCAATTAAGTGCATAGTTTAAAATCTAAGTAGTGATACAATTTCATCAGTTTAACACATTAACAGGAGGATTTCATGAGAAGTAAACTACTCTCACTTGCAACTTTGTTGCCAGTATCTACACTTTGGGCGGCGGAAGAAGTCGCAGCTGAAGTTGCCGAGGCAGCCCCAACACTTGACGTTGGAAATACTGCTTGGGTTTTAACAGCCACAGCGCTTGTTATGTTGATGACACCCGCGGGTCTTGCACTCTTTTATGGTGGTATGTCACGTTCTAAAAACCTCCTCAACACCGTTGCGATGAGTGTGATGGGATATGTGCTTGCGAGTATCATTTGGGTTGTGTGTGGTTACACCCTAGCGTTTGGTACCGATATCGGTGGATTTATTGGATTTGATGCACTTTTTATGAGTGGTATTAAAGTCACAGACATTTGGGCAACCGGAAACATTCCTGTTCTTTTGTTTGCAGCGTTTCAAATGACCTTTGCAGGTATCACGGTTGCGCTTATTAGTGGTGCGTTGATTGAGCGTTTGAAATTTTCAACATGGATGATTTTTGTACCTATTTGGGTTATCGTTGTGTACGCACCTATTGCTCACTGGGTATGGGGTGGTGGATTCCTCTCAGCAGATGGCGTTTTAGACTTTGCAGGCGGTACGGTTGTTCACATCAATGCGGGTGTTGCTGGTTTAGTCATGGCACTTATGCTTGGTAAACGTACGGATTTCGGTAAAGCAATGTTCCCATCTTCTGTAACACTCACCGTTCTTGGTGCAAGTATGCTTTGGTTTGGATGGTTTGGATTTAACGCAGGAAGTGAATTAGGTGCAGATGGCATCGCCGCAAGTGCGTTTTTGGTGACCAATACAGCCGCAGCAGTTGCTGCTGTTTCTTGGATGATTGTTGAGTATGTTACTTATAAAAAGTTTACACTACTAGGTATCGCTTCTGGTATCGTTGCGGGTCTTGTTGCTATTACACCAGCGGCAGGTTTTGTCGACACAGCAGGCGCTCTTGTTATCGGTCTTGTAGCAGGTGTTGTAGCGTTTTACGGTGTCAATGGTCTTAAAAAAGCACTTAAATACGATGACTCTTTGGATGCTTTTGGTATCCACGGACTTGCGGGTATTTGGGGTGCGATTGCAACGGGTATCTTTGCAAACCCTGAAGTAAATGAGCTTGGAAAAGGTTTACTCTATGGAAACCCTGACCAACTTCTTATTCAAGTTGAAGGTGTTGTGGTAACAGCTATCTATACAGCGATTGCAACGGCTATCGTCTTTAAAATTGCTTCTATCCTAACAGGTGGTGCAAGAGTTGAGAGCGATGAAGAGTCACAAGGTTTAGATGAAGTAGCACACGGCGAAAAAGCCTTTAACCTAAGATAACAGTAAAAGGATAACAGTATGAAAAAGATAGAATCTATCATTAAACCATTTAAACTCGAAGATGTTAAAGACGCTTTAGCAGAGCTTGACATCACAGGTATGACGGTGAGCGAAGTCAAAGGATACGGAAGACAACAAGGACACTCAGAGCTTTATAGAGGTGCTGAGTATGTGGTTGATTTTTTACCAAAAATCAAAATCGAAGTGGTCGTTGTTGATGAGTTGGTCGATAAAGTCATCGAAACCATCGTTAAAAGTGCTAGAACAGGCAAAATCGGTGATGGAAAGATTTTTGTCACCAACGTTGAAAAAAGTGTTCGTATCCGAACAGGTGAAACCGATAACGAAGCCATCTAAGGCTTCAACAAAGCGTAACGAGCTTGTCTCCCTCGTTACGCTTCTTTTAT
>CAYTVI010000077.1:0-9041 GCA_964441765.1 uncultured Sulfurospirillum sp. | reverse complement strand
GATGGTATCAAGGGGTAAATTCCCCTTGATTACTCTTTGCTAAAATGAAAGCGAAAGTGCGTTCCGTGATGCACCGCGTAATCAAGTTCTCCTTGAAGTTGGTTGCGCACGATGCCTTCAATGAGTTGCATGCCTAGTGTGGTTTGCGACGCCCATGAAAATGTCTCACTTAAGCCCTTACCTGTGTCACGCACTTCCAATAAGCAGTGATGTTCTTTACATGTAAAACCAATAAAAATCTCCCCACCCTTTTTATCAAAAGCGTGTTTGATAGCATTGGTCACGCATTCGTTGATGAGCAATCCGCACGAGAGCGCTTGTTCGATGCTCAAAAAGTGTGGCTCGCTCTTTACATGTAAAACGATATTGGCAACACCTGTGGCATACGTTTGGCGCATGTTCTCGACCAAGCCTTGCATGTAGGTATCAAAACAAATCTCTTTAAGACTGTTTGATTGGTAGAGTTGGCGATGCAAAAGCTCAATGGCGTAGATGCGCTCTTGAAGTTCAAGGAAGATGGCGTGGGATTCTTCACTTGTGGCGTGATGCTCTTTGAGTTGCATGAGGGCGATGATGATGGAAAGATTGTTCTTGACCCGATGGTGAATTTCTTTGAGTAAGACCTCTTTTTCGCTTAAAAGATGCTCCAACTCAAGGGTGCGCTTATGCACTTTGGCGTCGAGTGTTGCGATATTTTCTTCTAACGAATCCAACATGGTATCGAATGTTTGCGCGAGTAAAGCGATGTCATCTTCCCCTTTGATACCACTGCGTTCTTTGAGCTGACCGTTTTTGATGGTTTTTGCTACACGTAAAAGACGCTCGATTTTAGACGTGGAACGTCTGAAAAAAAGCCATCCAAGTGCAAATGCACACGCCAAGGCAACAAGACTTGCGGGGAGAAACTTTAAGATAATAGGCTCCAAATCGCGGTAAATCTCCTCTTCATAAAGAGTTGCAGCTAAGATGAGCGGATACTCACGACTCCCTTTAAAATAGCGCACCCATGTTAAGGCTGGGTAGAGTTTGCCACTGGTATCATCTTTTTTAGGCAAAAGATGGCGAATGGGTTTTGCTTCTTGCGCGGCTTTGAGGTAATCAGCACTGTGAAGGGTGCCCGTAAGCGGTTGTTGTGTTGGAGAGGCTTCGCTCACACAACAAGTGGTGTTGTAATTTCGAGCTTTATCGTCGTAGCTTTTACGCAAGCTTTCATTGTGGTCACATACCTTTTGCGCACCATTAACCCACATCATGTAGGCAAAGCCTGTGCTGTTTTCTTTGAAGTTTTGAAAACTTTTTTTCAGCATCGAGCCAATGGTCGCTTCAAACTGGGTGCGGTGTTTTAAAAACTCTTGGGTATGGCAATAGATGGCAATGTCATAATCACTTTTAGGCAAAGCCTTGATGTAAAGATACTCTTTATCGCTTGAGGGACAGATGTTGATGTGTTTGGTTTTATCATGCAAAATCCACGTTTCATACTCAAAAAAAGGGGTGATATGAAAAAATGAAGACTCAGGAAGTGCGCCTTTTGTGCCGTAAACGACACGTTGATGATGGCGTAAAAGTGCGTTACATGTAAAGTCTTTAAAGTGGGTATCAAGAAGAAAAATAAGCTCTTTTTCATTGGTATTAGGAGAGATTTGGTACGCATCTATAAAGTCATGAAGCTTGTTTTTCATGGTCAGCTCCATCTTCTCCCAATACGAAGCGTTGTAAAGTCCGTTGACATGCATCGTGAGTTCTACTTGGTGTTCCATGTTGGCAAGCAGTCTTTCTATTGTATGGTTTTCATTTTCCAAACGCTCTTTTTCTAAAAGAGGGATGACAATCGCCATCATCACAAAAAGGATGAGCATCGCAATACTCGCAAAAGAGAGGGTAAACTTCGCCGATAAAGAGAGGCTACGAAAAAATCCAAAAAGCCTAGACATTGAGCCGATACCCCGCTTCAAAGACATTTTCAATGATGCACGGGTCGATTTTTTGGCGCAACCTGTAAACCAGATTGCGTAGTTTGGTAGGGTCGATGTACTCTTCACGCCAAATATAAGTACTTATATGCTCAAAGCTGATGGTATTGCCAGCAGATTCGCTGAGTATCTGAAAAAATTTGATTTCATTGCCTGTAAGTTTGATGCTCTCCTCTTTGCAAAAAAGTGTTCCACTGTTGCGCTCGAAACGGTAATTGCACGGCAGGGTAATGACGCGTTGTGCTGGTTTGGATGGCTCTAATGAGGGGTGAAAATAGGTGTGTTTGTACCATGCTGCATGAAGAGTGGCTTTGAGGTCGTTAGTGCGAAAAGGCTTGGATAAGTAGCCATAAGGCTCAGACTCCATCGCTTGTTTGAGGGTCGCATTATCGCAATAAGAAGTAAGATAGATGATGGGAATGTGGTGGTTTTGCCAGATGTAACGCCCCGCTTCCGTACCACTCATCTCGCCTTTGAGGTGAATGTCTAGCAAAACCATATCAGGTAAGTGGGTATCGACGTGGCGCATCGCATCTTTGGCACTGGCTTCAACGCCACTGATGGCGTAGCCAAACTTTTGAAGCGACATTTTGAGCTGTAAGGCTAAAATCGTCTCATCTTCGACCACTAAAATTTTAATATCTTCATTTTTTTTACTCATTTGTGGGTACATTTTCCTCGATTGATATTTTCATGCGATTTTTATACACTATGATAACAAATATCATTTTAAAACACAATGAAAAGGAATAGTATGTTTTCACATCAAGAACTAAAACGAACGATTAAACTCTCGCTCATCGCAACAGCACTTTTAAGCAGTGTTGCCATCGCGCAAGACCAAACCCTTGAAGCGGTTGAAGTGTGGGAGACGCAAGTGACAAGCTCGTCTTTAAATGTTAAGGGCAGTACCATTGAGACCAAACAAGCCGACCACTTAAGTGATTTGCTTCGTGATTTACCCGGTGTTGACGTAGGTGGAACGAGTTCTATCAATAACCGAATTGCGATTCGAGGGATTGAAGATGAAAACCTTGATATCACCATCGATGGAGCAAAAATCTCTAATGTCAATATGTTTCACCACATCGGAAATTTGCTCGTCAATCCCGATATCTTGAAAAAAGCAGATATCCAAGTCGGAACCAACTCTGTGGTGAGCGGAAGCCTTGGGGGGTCGGTTGCATTTGAGACCAAAGATGGCAAAGACTTGCTTCAAGAAGGACGTGAGTATGGAGCACGTATTCAAGGTAACTACAACTCTAACAACAGCTTAGAAGGCTCTGTCGCAGCCTATGGTAAGGTGAGTGAGAAGGTGGATTTATTGCTCTATCATCACTATGTGCAAAAAGAGAATTGGGAAGATGGAAGAGGGGTAGAGAGTTTTGGCACAGAGGGCGATGTCGGAAACACGCTGATTAAAGTAGGCTATGATATCTCTGATGTCCAACGCATCACACTTTCTTACGATAAGCTCAAAGACAAGGGCGATTACGCTCCACGTCCAGACTTTGGAAAAGCGTATAACCAGTTTGCGACAGGCAACTATCTTTATCCCACCGAGTACAACCGAGAGACCATTACGCTTAAACACGAAGTGGATTTAGGTGATGCGCTTTTCTTACAAACCTCTATTTATAGTAATGAAAATCAGCTAGAACGTTATGAAAAACGTGATGGTGTCACACAACCTGTTAGAGCGGTTCCTGCGGGTATGAACCGTTATGAAGGACTTTTAGATGGTTTGGTACAAACCAAAGGGATAAACAGCAAAGCACAAACCAATATTCAAACAGGCACTATTAACAACACGCTCACCTATGGCGCATTGTATGATGTCCAAAGCAGTAAAGTTAAATGGAGTGGGCAACAGTACGGTAAAAATGAAGAGGCAAAAACGGGAGCGCTTTTTGTGGAAGATGCTATCCATTTTGAAAGCGGTCTTATTGTAACCCCTGGGGTTCGTTACACCAACTATAAATTGGATGGAAGTTATGGAAAAATCGATGATAGTGCCTTTACGTATGGCTTAGCTGCGGAGTATCCACTCAGTGAAAACTTCTCTTTACTTGCCAGTGCCACAACGCTTTATAAAGGAGTTGAAATGGTGGATGTGCTTGCGAGTAATCGTTTGTTTACAGCAACCAACACCAACTTAAAAGCAGAAACGGGTATCAATAAAGAAGTCGGCTTTAAATATGAGACCAAAAATATCTTAGGTGCGGATAGCATTGGTTTTTCATTTAAAGTGTTTGACACCACGATTGATGATTATATCGTGACCACATGGCCAAACAGCACAACCGCGTTGATTGCCAATGCAGGAACGCTTGATATTCAAGGTTTTGAATCCAGCTTTGCGTATGCAAAAGATACGTTTAACGCTTTGGTGACCTATTCAAAGTCTGATTCTAAATTTAAAAATACAGGACTTAGTACGCAGAGAGAGCCAGGGGATAGCTTGAGTATTAACCTTGATTATGCGGTGATGAAAAATCTCTCACTCTCATGGGATTCACTCTTTGTGATGAAAGAAGAGAGCAAATATATCGCCGCACAAAATATCAAAGAAGCCTATGATGTCCATGATATCGCAGTCAAATGGAAACCGCAAAGTGCCAAAGGATTGACGCTAATCGCAGGTATTGATAACATCTTTGATGAGACCTATGTTTCACACGCCTCAGAAAACCGAACATTAAGCGGTGTGTCACTTGCCGATTATGAACCAGGACGCAATGTAAAACTCTCCTTTGCGTATGAATTTTAATCATGTCTTTGAAAAGCTTTTTATGTGAGCCTAAAACCACGATAGGGTGGGTTCATGGGATATTGAGTATTGGGGGAGCATTTTTGCTCTCCTTTTTAAGTGCCATGGCACTCAGCAGTGTGGTATCAGGTGATTTTGCGTGGCGTATCGTTCCTTCTATGTGGCTGACCCCTTTACTCGCCTGTGGGTATGGTTTTTGGCTTTTATTTTCCAAAACCCTTTTACATGTAATACAAAAAATAGCACTCGTTTGTCTTCTTAGCATCGGTGTACTTCTGCTTTTTTAGGAATGTGTATGAAAAAAAATCCACTCTATCTTAAATACCTCTCCCATTCGCATCTTATCATTGGACTTTTTACGCTCTTTTTATTTTACATGAGTACCTATTTTGGAACCATTACCCTTTTGATGCCTTATCTTAACGTGTGGGAATCCCCATCGCGCCATTATGTACAAAGTACCTCTTTTTCGCTTCCTAGTGATGAAAGTGTGCAGACTTTGGTAAATCAATATGGGTTTGGTTCAAAGCCTATTGTCATCACGTTACCCAGTTTTAAAGACCCTTTGATGAAAGTCTCTTCTGAAAATCAAAACACGCTTTATATCCATCCTCAAACGCAAGAGATTATGAACATTAGCAAAGATGAACAGCTTTTAAGTACCTTTTTTAACGAACTTCACACGGGCATTGTGATACCAAAAATTGGGATGCCACTCATGGGTATCACCTCCATAGGGATGCTTTTTTTAAGTGTGGGTGGGCTTTTTCTTTACATGTACAAACGCAAGCGTAAAGCCTCGCTAAAGCACAATTGGCGTGAAGTGTGGTTTTCGTGGCATAAAATCTTAGGATTAAGCATGATGCCTTATGTCATCATCTTTGCTTTGAGTGGGGCTTTTTTAGGGCTGATGCTCTCTTCCTCGTCTCTTTTTGCGCTAAGTACCACCGACTTTAAAGAGTCAAATATGCGAAAGTTGGTCGCACCGCTAATTTTTCCTAAAAAAAGTGTGGCTCCTTCAACGCAAAATGCACCCTCCTTGCCTCTTGCTTCGCTTTATCAAGAGGCAGGGAAGCACTATCCAAACCTTGTGATAACCCAAGTGAGTCTTTACAATTACGGCAAGCACAACGCACAGACGCACTTTAGTGGCTACGTGAGCGACAACAAAGCCCAAAGTGGGCGTGTGAACCGTCAAAGCATCACGCTAGAGAGTCACAGTGGCGCAGTCGTCGCCGTGAAAGATTTAAGCACATCGCATGGGGTTAATAAACTCTTATCGACCCTTTATTATTTGCATTTTTTACCCGATGAAACACTCTTTGTTCGCTTGATTTTTGTTCTTTTAGGTGTGGGCATGATGGCGTGTTTGATGAGCGGTTATCTGATTTGGGCGGAGAAAAAACGCTCATCTAAGGGCTATGGCGCAGATGTTCTCAACCGTGTTTCTTTGGCTTTTTTACTAGGCGTTATCCCCGCTACAGCGCTTATTTTATGGTTGCATTGGCTTATTCCTTTAGAGACGTTTGATAAAGAGGTGTGGATGCGAGGTCTCTTTTATGCCGCATGGTCATTTTGGCTCTTTTATTTTCTTTTTGAAAGCTCTTTGGTGAGTGCTTTGAAGCTTCTTTTTAACCTCAGTGGATGGTTTTTTATAGGAGCACTTTGCTTTCATGGACTCAAAGCCAAAGCCTTTTTGTGGCAGAGTTTTGGAAAAAGTGACTGGGTTGTTTTTTACAGCGACAGTGTTTTACTGATGGTGGCTTTGTTGTGTTTTTATGCCGCGCGAAAAGTAAGCAACAGTGAATTTTTCTATCGGTACGAGCGTAAAGGAGTCTTCAATGGTTATTAAATTATGGCTTATGTTTATGATAAGTCTTCAGCTCTTTGCCCATAAAATCGAAGGAGTCAATCTCATCATTACCCCTTTACCCAATGACATGATTGCGATTGAAGCGAAGATGAAAGGTCAGACCAAAGGGTTGGAGGGAAATAAAATCGCTCTTATCTCGATGATAGACAAACGTGTGTTATTTGAAGGCTTTTTAGAAGGAAGCAGAGCGTTACATGTAAAGATTCCAGATGAGTCGTACTGGGTTTACATGTACATGGGTGATCAAGATGTGGTTGAAGAAGGACCCGCTCCAAGTTCAGGTTTTGTGAAAATGGCAAGCTCTCAAAAAGAGCGTGCTTTCAGAATCACTTTTGGGGTCAATCTACTTTTTATCACCCTTTTTGCACTGCTTTTAGCGTACCGCATTGTCATCTACCGTAAACGTCAAAAAGCAAACATAAATTACGCAACTTAGTTGCATTTAAGTCATAAGCGAGTACTATTTCTTTACATGTAAATTTAAAATTAGGAAAAAAAATGGTGAAAAAAGTCTCGTTTTTAGTGCTGTGTTTAAGTGCATTTGCCTTTGCAAAAGTCAATACAGTGGTGAGCATCGTGCCTCAGAAAAGTTTTGTGGAAGCCATCGGTGGGGAATTTGTTACTGTTGAAGTGATGGTGCTTCCAGGGAAAGACCCTCACTCGTATGAGCCAAAACCTTCTCAGATGAAAGCGATTGATGTTGCTCAGCTTTACTTTACCATCGGGGTTGAGTTTGAAGGGGCGTGGATGAAGAAATTTGCCAACCAAAACAAAAAGATGAAAATCGTAGACAGTAGCAAAGGGATTGAAAAACTAAGCCTAAAAGAAGATGACCATGATAACCATAAGTCGCACAAAGGGCATGAGGGACACAAGCACACAGGCTTTGATCCGCATGTGTGGACAAACCCTGAAAATATCAAAATCATCGCTAAAAACATTGTAGAGACACTCATTGCTTTTGATGGGGAGCACAAAGAGCAGTTTATGGCAAATTACACCGCATTTTTAGCCAAAGTAGATGCGGCAGATGCACAGGTTAAAGAGGCACTTAAAGGGGTTCAAAAAGGGTCAAAATTTATGGTTTTCCATCCGTCATGGGGCTATTTCGCGCATCAATACGGGCTAGAACAAGTTGCCATTGAGGTTGAGGGAAAAGAGCCAAAGCCTAAAGTGTTAGCATTGATTTTAAAAGAGGCGCGTGAAGAAAAAGTCAAAGCGATTTTTACACAGCCTGAGTTTTCCGATAAAAGCGCTAAACAAATTGCCGATGAGCTAAAGATAGATGTGATTAAAATCAGTCCTCTTGCGAGTGAGTGGGATGCCAATCTTATCACCCTTGCTAAAGCCATCGCAAAGCAACACTAAAAAAGAGTCTCGGTACGCTTGAATGCGTACCGTTTTATAACACCCTCGCGTGTGTATTAAAGAGTAAAAATCCCACAGCAATCACCATCAGTGTCCCCAAAAGACGCATCACCCAAAACCATGTTGGCTGTTGTGTCATCACGCGTGCTTGCCCAAAGCGGTGCACGAGTAGTCCAACTGCTGAGATCGTTAGTCCCATACCAAGGCTCATAAACAACGCTGAAATGATGCCAAGGCTAAACTCACCTAATGTTATCGCAAAAAAACTAAGCGTCATCACACCAGGACAAGGAACAATGCCTGAGAGGATAATCACGCTTGCCTCTTTTTTTGCATCCACTTGTGCCTCTTTTTTAGAGCGAGACGTTGCTACTTCGTATAAAAGCCAACAACCCATAAGCACAATAAGCCCACCAGAGATTTGCACCATCGGAACACTCACATCGCGTAAAAGTTTAGACGCACTGACCTCAATGGCATACGTGGCACCAAGAGTCAGTACAAGCGCTGAGAGAGCGTGCACCAGAGCGATAAAAAAGCCCATACGCAAAACATGAGAGGTTTTAAGCGTAGGATTGGCTAAGAGATAGCCAGAAATCAGTGCTTTACCATGCCCTGGTCCTAAAGCATGGATAATCCCATACGCTAAAGAAAAAGCCAAAATGGAAGCGACGGGAACCCATGAGCCTTCTTCAAGAAGCTCAAAATAAGTACTAAGCTCACTGTTAAAATAGTGATTTGCTTCTATAAGCCACTGTGAGAGGGTTGAAATCATAGGGTTTCCTTAGCGTGATATGCTTGCTTTGTAAGCATAGTAAAAGTCAGCATCGTAGCCTGAGGCTTTACATGTAAACTCTTTTGAACAACTCAACCCCTCTTTTTTAAGAATAAGGGCGACATACATCTCTGGGTCAAAAAAACGCAGTTCATATTTTTTAAGCAGGGTTGAGGGAAGTGAAAAGGTGTAAACCAGCCTTTTTTTATCAATGCTGGCGCTAAAACTATCCACTTTTTGAACTTCAAGCTCCTCTTTCCCATCAAAAAAACGCATAAAATA
>CAYTVI010000076.1:3147-9142 GCA_964441765.1 uncultured Sulfurospirillum sp. | reverse complement strand
AAATGCGGAGAGCTTTTTTTGGAAAAAAATGCCCAAACGACGCATCTACATTTTGATAGTGTCATGGGACTGGAAGCCAGCGATGCGTTTTATAGAAAAATCCTTGCCTACTGCGGGCTTAAAAAACCTCATAGTTCCATTCAAAGATGGCGTTCACGTCTGCAAGACACTCTTTTAGATACTCACTTTTCGTTAGGAAAAGCCAAAGTCATCATCGCCGATGAACCCGACAGCGCGTATGGCATTTCTAAAGCGTTAATGGAAGCAGGAGCAATGTGTGAAGCCTTTATCGCTCAGCGTTCAGAACTTCAAAGCGCTTTTACATGTAATGTCGCAGTGGGTGATTTTGAAGAGGTTGAACAAAAGCTTCCCGTGTATGATGCTATCATCAGTAACTATCACGCAGAACGCTTGGCACGAAAACACCACAAAGCGGTTTTAGTCCGAGGATTTCCAAATTATGAACAAGTAGGCATGGGGCTTCGCAATAATATTTTGTATGAAGGAAGTTGTGCTTTTTTATGTGAATTTGCCAATGTATTGAGCCATCATTTTGAAACTATACATCACTACTAAGGGAGATTACTAAGCCATGACAGAGAGCTATACGACACGTTATAAAGCCTATATTCCTGAAGTTGTTGTTTATCAAAAATCCCTTGATCAGCTTTCTGAGAGGTGGAATTTACTCTCTTTGCTAGGACAGATGAGTAACATTGGCATGGATATCTCTGAGACAAGACAAGCGTTTAGTAATCTTTCCGAACAGCTATTACAACGCTTATGTGAAGAGACGGTCAAAAAGCTTTCGACTGAACTAGGCGCTAAAGCCCAAGTGGCTATTGATATCTTGATACGAAATCTTTTTGAGCGTACCGCAGATATAGGTTTTTTAGCGATGGATACCATCATCTGCGATTTCGCAGCACTGTCTCAAGAAGCGCAAAAAAAAGCACTTCCTTCTTTGCAAAATCGTTTTTATGCTTATATCGAAAAATATAGTGTTTATAGTGATGTATTGTTGTTTGACTTAGAAGGTGTTTTGATAGCTTCAACCAAAAGTGAAAAACTTGGTAAGAGCATTGATAAAGGCTTTATTTATGAAGCACAACACACTTCAAAAGAGTATGTTGAAAGCTTTGGTGTTTATCCCTTGGTGAGTGATAAAGAGAGTTTACTTTATAGTTATCGTGTGTGTGATGCTCAAGGTACACCATTAGCCGTGTTGTGTTTAGTATTTAAATTTCAAGATGAGATGCGTGTTATTATTTCAAGCCTTATTCAAGGTGAAAAATGGGCAGATATCTTACTGTTAAATGAGCACAATGAAACGATTTACAGCAGTAGTCCTTTTCATTATACGCTAGGCTCACCTCAAAAAACAGCTTTAAAAGCATTTGATATTGTTCCTTTTTCTGGGCAAGAATATGTTGCAAAAACGCAGCATACCAAAGGGTATCAAGGCTTTATGGGGCTTGGATGGCAAGGGCATGCATTGATGCCATTGTCATTTGCATTTCAGCAAAAACAAGCACATATTCCTTTTACAGAAGAGCAAGTAAAAATCATCAAAAATTCTTCACTTTTTTCTGAGGAATTTACCAGTATTCCAACCAAAGCAGAGGCCATTCAAAGACGGCTTGATATGACTATTTGGAATGGCAATGTACAAATTGCTAATCAAAAAAGTGGAGACAACTCTTTTTCCAAATCGCTTTTAAATGAAATCTCTCGCACGGGAGCGCAAACAAAAAAAACGTTTGAAGAATCTATCAGTAATTTAAATTGGACAGTTGTGGCTTCATTTATTAATGACGCTGCTTTTAAAGCGAAACTTGCGATTGATATTATGGATAGAAATCTTTATGAACGTGCTAATGATTGTAGGTGGTGGGCACTGAGTCCTGTTTTTATCAAAGCATTAAGTAGGGAACGTAAAGATTTTCCTTTTGTGCGAAAAGAGTATGGCAGTGAGATTACAGAAGTGCTCAGTGCGATTAATTCACTCTATACGGTTTATAGCAATCTTTTTATGTTCGATGCACAAGGTCATGTGCTTGCTGTAAGCCAAGAAGAATATGCGCATATGGTAGGAAAGCGTATTGGAGCTCATTATATTGCACAGACACTTGCTCTTAAGAACTCAAAAGAGTATGTGGTGAGTCCATTTGAAAAAACGGAGTTGTATAATGGTGGATACACCTACGTATATAGCGCACCAATTTTTATTCCTCATATCAAAGAAGCACAAGGAGGTATTGGTATTGTCTTTGATTCGCAAGCACAATTTGAAGCGATGCTACATGATGTCGTAGGCACAGATGAGCGCTCATTTGCTTTGTTTATGGATGCAAAAACAAACACTGTTATTGCTTCAACCAACCCTTCCATTCAAATATCTCAGCGATGTGAATTTTGCTCATCAGAGGAAAATATTGTCTTAATCGGAGATTATTATTATATTATCGGTAAGGCACATTCTAAAGGGTATCGTGAATACAAATGCAGTGATGGATATAAAAATGATATTGTGGCTATCGTGTGTATAAAAATTGCCAGTAAAGAAGCCTTGGCACAAGAGATAAAAAAGAATGGCAAAAAGCATTATCTGTATCCAAAAATTGGAGCATCCGAAAAGACACTAGAACTTTCAACTTTTTGGATGGATGGTTCATTATTTGCCATTGAAAGCCAACAAATATATACCGCTCTTGAAGGACAAGATGTAACGCAAGTTATAGGCTGTGATGAGATTTATGTTGGAATGATAACTTGGCAAAATAAGACCATACCTGTTGCGTCATTAGCTAAATACTTCCATCATGAAATTACCTATTCAAAAGAATTTCATCGTATTATTGTTTTAAAAGGAAGTGAAGGTAAACCGTTTGGACTTGTTATTGACATGGTGCAAGATAGTCCTGAGATTCCTCTTCGATGCATTGACGAAACTTCTCAAGCGATGATGGGACAGCATACTTTGACAAAAGCCATTGTTAAAGCTGATATTGGTCAGGAAAAAGCAGAGATGTTGTGTATTTTAGACCCATTGAAAATTGAGCGTTATTTGATGCTTGAAAAAGGAAATATACAGTAATAAAATTACTTTTTCTGAGAAGTACTTCCCGCAATAGCAATGACGATGAGAAAAATAGCAACCCATTGATGCACCAAAAGCGCTTCTCCTAAGATGACCCAGCCACACAAGGCGGCGATGATGGGAGAGGCACTGACGATGAGACTAAAGAGGTGTGTGGGCAAGCGTTTAAGTGCTACCATCTCCAAAGGAAAAGGAAGCGCACTTGAAAAAAGAGCGACCAAAAGACCAAAGAGTAACACAGAGGGTGAAAGCAACGTCATTCCCGCTTCATAGATGCCAAAAGGAGCTGCAACAAAAGTCGCGATAAACAAGCCCATAGCGACTGTGCCTAAGGTCGAATCGCGTGAGAGTTTTTTTCCGACAAGAATATAAAGCGCCCAAGCAACAGCCGCACCAATCGCATATAAAATACCGATGATATCCAAAGAAGTTTCACTCGCTTTGAGCGGCAAAAAAAGAGCAAGACCCGCAAGAGCGAGCGCAAACCAGACAAAGTCAATAAAACGCTTTGCATTGGCTAAAACAACTGCAAGCGGACCTAAGATTTCAATAGCAATCGCAATGCCAATAGGAATCCTCGCAAACGCTTGGTAGATAAGAAGATTCATCATGCCTAAAATCGCCCCATAAAGAAGAAGCGTTTTATAATCATGTGGCTTAGAGGGCTTTTTTTTCCATACATAAGAGACAAACATCAAAAAAAGTGCGGCAAATCCTATGCGTAACGTCGTCATGCCTGATGCTCCAACGATAGGGAAAAGGTGTTTGGCAAATGCCGCACCTGCGTTGACACTAAGACTGGAGCCAAAAAGGGCAAGGATGCCTAAGCCTGTTTGTTGTTGTATGGGTTGATTTTTCATGGTGTGAAAGTATAGCTTAAAAAAGAGCCTTACATGTAAGGAAAAATCCTTACATGTAAAAAATATTAGGCTTGTTGTGGAGGCATTGCCATCATAGATTTTTTCTTGCTTCTTTCCATAGATTGAAGAACAAGATATTGTTCGCCGTATTTTAAAAGATTGTCCATTTCATCGTCAAATTCCTTATAGTGCCCCTCTTCATCAACGACCAAAGCTTCGAACATTTTTTTGGTAACGCTATCGGCATTGTTGCCACATTCAATCGCAAATCTATTATAGATTTCAATCGCTTCTTCTTCGGATTTGCGTGAAAATTCTAGCATGGTTTTCACATCGGTGATTTGCTCAACAGGTTGTGATGCTTCCATTTTAATGGTTCCTTTAAGGAACAAAATTCTATCGGCAAGCTGTTCGATGTGTAACATCTCCGCAATAGCGGTACGTTTAAAAAGGCTTGAAAGTAGGTCATAGCCTTGGTCATCACAGTGAAAGTGAAAAAACATATATTGGTGTACGGCTGATAACTCATCGGCGATGGCTAGGTTTAGCAATTCTATACTTTTTTCTCTCATAAAAGACTCCTAACGTTTAAAATTTTAACACTCATACTACCACAAAAATTCTAAAAAAAAATCCCATCAGTACAACTTTCAACAAGGTTTTTTCTACGGAACACTTCTTGTAAATAGAGTTACAAGAGTAAACCATAGGAGGATAAAACGATGGTCAAGGTAGCTTTTTTCACAAACGATTTGAAAAATATCGACGCACATTTTGGCTCAGCACCGCAGTTTGCTGTGTATGACGTGGATAGTGAAGGTTTTAGCCTCTTTGAAGTGGTTCCAACGGGCGAAGAGAAAACGGAGGGAAGGGTAGAGATGTTGCAAGACAGTGGCGTTGATATACTCTATTGTGTTGAGATTGGACCTACGGCGGCGGCTAAAGTGGTCAATAGCAAAATTTTCCCTATCAAATACAAAGAAGTTGTGAGTATCGAAACAGAGCTGACCAAGCTTTCTTCGATGATGGCAACCAATCCACCTCCTTTTATCAAAAAAATTTTAGAAGCAAGGGCGTAGACGATGAACGAGCTTGAAAAACTGTTTATCGACACACTCATCTCTCAGCTTCGAGCGATGGACCAATTTGGTACGTGGGCAAAAAAAAGCGATGAAGAGTTGCTTTGCGAGAAGTATGTCAAAAGCAAGGAAGATTTGAAAAATATTCCTATCATCGCGGACATTGATGAGATGCAAATCAAAGATATCCGCCTCATTTTCCAATCCATCGCCTTGGCGTTTGAGCTCAAAACAGGTGTTATGTGTTCGGTGGTGATGGAGATGAGCCATGAGGGCTTTGGTAGGGCTGTGGTGTTGGCTGAAAAGATTGTCATCACCAACAAATTTTTCAAAGATGCACATCGTTACAGCTTTAGAACATACGATGCCTTGGTCAGTGAGGGTGGAAAAATGCTTGAAAGTGCCCTTGAAATCTATCAAACATATCAAAAGTAGGAAACAAAGATGTCAAAAGTAGGAATTTTTTATGCAAGTGCGGGTGGCAATACCAAACTCATCGCCGATGCTTTGAAAGAGGCATATGAAGTGGAAGATGATGATTGTATTTTGATGGAAGATGACTTTGACAGTGTAGAGCAGTTTGAGGACTATGATGTTCTTTTTTTAGGCACTTCGACATGGGGACAAGGCGATGTTCATTTTTCGTGGGTGGATGCGCTATTTGAAATCAGTTCACAAAAAATGAGCTTTGAGGGTAAAACCATCGCCTTTTTTGGAGCAGGAGATGCCAAAACGCATGGAGAACACTTTTGCAGTGCTTTAGGCAAGTTTTATCAGACGTTCTCTAAAACGGGTGCAAAAATCGTAGGCTTTGTGGACAAAGTTGGCTACACCTATGAAGCATCACTGGCTGAGATAGATGGAAAACTCTGTGGTTTAGCCATTGATAATATCAATGAGCCTAGCAAAACACAAGAGCGCATTGAAAACTGGTTAGAGCAGTTAAAAAACGAGAT
>CAYTVI010000076.1:0-3047 GCA_964441765.1 uncultured Sulfurospirillum sp. | reverse complement strand
ATGCAAACGCTTGAAAACTTTTACAAACTGAAAAATGCCGAAGATTATTTTGATTTTTTTGGTGTGGCGTATGAAAAACATATCGTAGAAGTGAAGCGTTTTCATATTATGAAAGAGTATGGAAGTCTGGTTAAAAAAGGTTTTTCAAACTTTACAGGCGATGAAAAATACCTTATGGACTTTTTCAAATTTGCCTTGATTAAGGTCTATGGTGATTATAAAAACGGACATGCTCCTAGCGCGGCTGAAGTGTGGGGTATGATAGAAGATGGTAAGGTTAAAGGATGTTTAGCCTGTGCCTCGTCGCAAGGAGGAAACTGTGCTTGTTGATACAGATGTCAAACTTTATAACACCGTCAGTGCGAAACTCTCTGGCAAAGACGAGGAGAGGGCAAAGTTTTTTATGGGGCAAAAGGTAAGACTTTTAGAAGACATCAAAAACGATGGAACGTATCCATACCTTGGTATCGGGGAAGTGATGATAGAAAAAGGCTCTATCGGGTACATCCGAGGCATGGGTGATTTTTTGCAAGTCATTCGGGTGTATGAAGTTCATTTTTTAGATGCTAAGGCAGTGGTCGAAGTCATCGGATGCAGAGAGCATGAACTTGAAGCACTTGAGCCGTACCGAGACTTAGAAGCAGAAGAGAGAGCATTTTTAGAAAATTATTACAAAAGTAAACAATCTTAAAAAGGAGTGGCAATGGCGAAAGTTATTTTTATGCATTTTGACGAAAAGACTGATGGTATTTACGATGCCAAAATAGGCGAACCAATCGTTCGTTTGGCAAAAGAAAAAGGAATACCAATAGCATTTGACAGCGGTGATTTTAGCAAATGTTTAGTGAGTGTTGAGCACATCAGCGATGAAGAGCCAACCAGCTACATGGAAGATGAAGAGCTTGATGAACTTGTGAAGCTTGGAGCCATTAGCCAAGAGGATGCAGATATCTGCCAACAATTTACCGTAAGCCCAAAAATCCGCATCGCTTCGATGATGATGGTCAAGGGTGATGTTTTAATCAAACCATTTAAAAAGTAAAAGGAGTTCTTATGACAACACGTGTAGAAATTATCAATGACTTTTTGGCGATCAACGTCAAACCAGGTGCTACCATTCAAGATGTTGTAGAAGCAAGTGGAAGTGCGCTTCCTTTTGGGTGCCGTGATGGACAGTGTGGTACCTGTGCGGTTGAAATCGTGCAAGGTATGGAGTATCTCTCAGGCAAAACAGACAAAGAACACAAAGTGTTAAAAGAGATTTGTTTTGGAACATGCACACCCAATACTCGTCTTTCATGCCAAATGAAGATTGACAAGCCAAACGGCGTTGTCCGCATCAAATACTAAATTATCTCTCTATTTTGCCTGAGGCTAGTATTTAGCCTCTTGGCACTTTTCTTTATTTTCAGAAAACCCCTTTTTGACTGACTAAAAATTAATCAGCATTTATGCCTAAAAAGTGAACTCATTGAGGCATAATTTACGCATGAGAAGTATTAATTTAGAATTTAAACAAAAGCAGAGTTTAAACCTCTCTTTGAAGCTTTGGCTCCCACTGTTACAGCTTCCATTGCAAGAACTCAGTTCGCATTTGGAAACGCTTTCTTATGAAAATCCTTTCTTGGAAGTGAAGCGCCCTTTTGAACAACCCCTTGGTTCAAGTAGCGGTATCGTGGAGGAACTAGTGCTTGGAAGTGAATCCTTGCATGAAAAAATCATAGAGCAGATTGCTTCGCCTTTGTTTCCTACACCCATCTCTCAAAAAGTCGCGCACGAAATACTCTGTGACATCAATGAAGATGGCTATTTTGATGGCGATATTGACCAAATCGCACTTACATGTAATGTCTATAAAGAGTACGTTGAACGCATCCGTCAGCGCTTTTCAAAGATAGAGCCTTATGGAGTAGGAGCGCTCGATAGCCATGAGTCATTCATCTTTCAACTTGATGCCATGAGCGATGATGTGGACGATGAGCTGTACAATCTCGTACTTAAGATGATAGACCAAATGGCAAAAGTCGATAAGTTCTCAAAACACGGACGTTTTGAAGAGGCAAAAGCTATTTTGAAAAAGTTTTCAAACCCTCCTGCTTTAGAGTACCAAGCTACCCCTAAGCAAATCATTCCTGATTTTTACGTGGATGTGGGAGAAGATATCACGCTTCGCATCAACCATGATTATTACCCAGATATTATCATCAATGAGCCATTTTCCAGTAAAAGTGAAAGCATCAAAGAAAAGCTCAAAGAAGCACGTGACATCGTCAATTTGCTAGAACTTCGTAAAACAACGCTTTATAAGATAGTTCTTATCATCATTGAGCGCCAACTCTCCTTTTTTGTAGGAGGTGAGCTAAAACCGCTCAATATGGCGTCCCTTGCCGATGAACTCTCCTTTGCAGAGTCCACCATCTCACGTGCAGTCTCCAACAAATACATCGAGTCAAAACAAGGCATCTTCCCCTTAAAATCTTTCTTCACCAACGCCGTCGCCACCAAAGAGCTCTCAAGCTCCGAAATCAAAAACTTTATCAACACCCAAATCGAATACGAAGACAAAGCCGAACCATTGACCGATGATGAATTGCTAGAGCGCATCGAAAAACGCTTTAACATCAAGATGGTCAGACGCACCATCACCAAATACCGCAAACTCATGAACGTCGCATCTTCCAAAGAGCGCAAAAAAATCTACAAGGTACAAGCATGATAACAGAACTCAAAAAAGTAAAACTAGAGCGTGAAGTGATGCTTTTTTTGCAACGTTACGCTAAAAATCGCTACTCAAAATACGTCATAGCTCCCCATATCGCTTCGATGTCTTTGCAGATGAACCATCTGTATCAAGCGATGGGTTTTAAAAACCGTGTACAGATGGGAAAATACATGAAGTGCCACTTCCCCGAACTCGCCCAACAAAAGCCTGTCGATAAACTGTGGAAAAAATTTATCTACGATTCCATCGGGAAAATCGCACCGTATTGTTTTACATGTAAAGACCAAAACAACTGCTTCGCATGTGAGTTGGCGGGGTAAATATT
>CAYTVI010000075.1:0-9467 GCA_964441765.1 uncultured Sulfurospirillum sp. | reverse complement strand
ACATTCTTGATACAATCAAGACTAAAGCAGTACAAGCAGCATCTGATGGTCAAAATACTGCTTCACGACTTGCGATTCAAAAAGATATCGATAAGTTGATGGAAGAGTTGAACATCATCGCAAAGACAACATCTTTCAACGGTCAAAAACTTCTTTCTGGTACGTTCCAAAACAAAGAATTCCAGATGGGTGCAAATGCTAATGAAAGTGTTAAAGTCTCTATTGCTTCAGCAGAAACTAGTCAAATTGGTCAAACGAGCCGTGCAACACTTAATGCAGGTAGTGATCAAGGTGGTGAAATTCAACTAACATTAAAAAGTGCACAAACAGGAAAAAGTTTGACACTTAAAGCTGTGGATATTCAGTATAATAATAATGTACAGAATGGCATGGGTGCATTAGCTGATGAAATTAATCGTTATTCTGGAGATACAGGGATTTCTGCAAAAGCTATTGTAAAAGCTTCTTCAGATACTGCTGTTTCTGCAGGTACAACAGGAAGTGATTTTGCAATTAATGGTATTAACATTGGAGCTATCAATGTTTCCGCCAATGATAATGATGGTACATTGGTGAACGCTATTAACAACAAAACAACTCAAACAGGCGTTACCGCTTCTATGAGTAGTGATGGTAAGTTGACACTTACTTCTGATGGTAGAGCCATTAAAGTAGAAGGTGAAGTTTCTGTTATGGGTGCAACAGCCAAAGAGATGACAACTGTTGGTAAAATAGAGCTTGTTCAAAGTGGTTCTGCAGCATTCCAAATTGAAGGCATTGGTGCGGGGGCAGTAGGTGCGAATATTACTTTAGCTGCTGGTTCAGGGTATACTACTGTTAAAGACTCTATTCTCGCTGCTGGTTCAACTATTGATGCTAGTAGTACAATCAAAGCAGGTACTGTTATTGGCGGTGATTTGACATCAACTGGTTCTGTAACGACAGTCCTTGATACATTTGTTAAAGCTGGTTCAACTATTATCTCTGGTAGTACCTTTGAACAAGGTTCAAAACTAGGGGGAGCTATTAAAAATGTTGGAGCGGAAGCTTTGGCTCAAAATGCATTTATTACTGCTGGTTCAACACTTAAAAGTGGTACTGTATTTGATTCAGGAACGGTTATTCAGCAAGATTTTACAAACGGTACAACTACGTATAAAAAAGGTGATGTATTAACCTCTGACTTGACGTTAGCTGCTGATTTAACTTTAACAGCTGATATGACAATGAAGTATGATGCAAGTGCAGCTAATGCATCAATTGCAGCTGGTTCAACAATCAATACGGGTTCTGTTATTGGCTCGGATATCGCGACAACTGGCAATACATTAATTTCTGAAGATTCTGTTATGAAAGCAGGCTCTATCCTTCTTTCTGCGACTATTCTTAAAGCAGGATCAAAACTAGGTGGAGATACTCAAAATAATGCTGACATGACTACAAGTACTGTAACACAACTTAAAGCAGGTTCGGTGTTAAGTTCAGGTACTATTATGGCTAAAGGTTCAACAATAGGTGGAACGTTTACGGTATCTGCAAATACAAATTTAACGGACGATATGCTCATTACGGCAGGTAGTACACTGGGTACAGGTACGATTTTAAAAGCTGGAACAGTTCTTGTTCAAGATACAACAGCTGCCCAAACAGGTGTTGCGATGAAAGCAGGCGATGTTTTAACAAGTGATGTTACAACAACAGCTGCCATCACACTAGCAGAGGATATGGTACTTTTAAAAGGTACTGGAGCGACAGCAGGTCGTATAGGTGCAAATTCTTCTCTAAACATTAATACAACCAATTCTGGAAGTGTAGGTTTGAGTGATGAAGAGTTCTCAAATCTTGCAAATATTGATGTTACGACACTTGAAGGTGCGATGAAAGCTATCGATACTTTAAGTGCAGCGATTACAAATCTTGATACTATCCGCTCAGACCTCGGTTCTGTACAAAATCAAGTAGTAAGTACCATTAACAACATTTCGGTAACACAAGTAAACGTGAAAGCTGCTGAGTCTAACATCCGTGATGTTGACTTTGCTGCAGAATCAGCAAACTTCTCTAAGTTTAACATTCTTGCACAATCAGGAAGTTATGCGATGAGTCAAGCCAATGCAGTTCAACAAAATGTTCTTAGATTACTTCAGTAATCTAGGATAAAACTATTCAGTAGACTTTTAATGGCCTTGGGCTTTATGCCCAAGGTTTATTTTAAATATCCTTCGAGTTTTTTAATAAATAAATTCCCCATTTTTTCTAACTGGGTTGTTACGATAGTATCAATTTCTTTACACATAGATAGAGAGTTTTTATTTGTATTGAATAAATCAAAAATATAACTCAAAACAATTTTGAAATACTCATAATAAACTTCAGAAAGATAAGATTTTGTTTTATTTTCCATATCACTTAATTCAGTGGAAAGTTTTGAAATCGAAACAAGATAGTCATGAATTGAAAAATATTTTTTTTGAGAGTGTTTTTGAATTATACCCATAAGCTTTTGTGCATCTTTGATTTGACGTATTAAGACAGCTTTATCTTCTTTTCTAAAAGTATTTGATGAAATACTTTTAAGGAAATCCCTAATTTCTACATATAAATACAATTTGTCTATTTGAGGGTAAATATTGGTATCTAAAAGGCTAATTTGCTGTGGTATCGTTTGATCAAAATAAGCACCATTGCTTAAGTTATAAATTTTTTGGAAAGGTTTTTTTAACATTGTTGAAAATCGATTAAATTCTTGTATTGAAAGTCTATATAGTGGTAATGTTGGGACTTGATTTAAGAAATTTCCTTTCGTATATTCTATAGATGTTGAATAATTTAAATTTGCATTTTGCTCTTGAGTTAGTCCTTTTTTTGCGAATGGATGAAAGTCTGAGTGTGTGGCAAGGGTTTCTGGATCGAGTGCCAAGTCTAAACCTAAAAGATAAAGCTCTTGGGTCCCAAAGACAAGAAAAATTGCGTATGAGTACTCTCCAACACTTGGTGCTGTAAGATTTGGAAAACCTGCTTTGTATTCAGTGCCTTGTTCAATGAAAAATACATTGTTTTGGTGAAATTTATTAACGGTCGTTTCATCTACATTAGAAGCGAGTATGATTAGGCTATTTTCAAAGTAAGAGTTTTCTATACCATCGAAAAGCTTTGCTGTTTCATTTGCACCAGGGTCTATATGTATTATAACATCAGGTTTAATGTTGTATTGATGAAGAAGCTTACATGTTGAAAGTGGTGAAACTATGATAAAGCGATCTTTATTCTTTTGTATCCAATCAATATTTTTATATGCAGAAGGTCCTGAAAAAACAAACAAGACAGGTTTGGATGAAAAAATACAGTGCTGATAAAAATTTCCAAGGTCGAGAAAAGGTTTTTCTAAGGCTATATATTTTGGTGAATCAATCGCTCTTAAAAGAAGAGCGCTATACCCATACATAACAAAGTTTTGTGAGAGAACATGTGTTTGAAAACGTTGTAAAAGAGGTTCATAGTTTTTAATAAATGGTATGTGTTTGATATATAAATTATGGTTATTTCCATTTTCTAAAAAATCAATAAATAGTTTTCTCTCAATATCCAGAGTTTCCATAATAGAAAAAAACAAGAGTCTATTTTCTGATAATTTAGAATAATCAGTAACAAATAATGATAAACGAAACAGCTCAAGATTATCTTCAAAAATAAAAAGAATTTTAGAAGATAGCTTATTGGCAATTGCCTCAATATGTAGCCCTAAGCCAGTTCCAATAAAAATAGCCTTAAACACAGAAGACATTAAATCTGTTTTGGAAATCTTTTTTTTATGATACTCAAAAATCTTAATGGTAGCCCAAAGTGCATTATGAAAAGAGAGGTCACTTTTGTCAACTATATCTGGCATATCTGGACTAAAATCAACAAATTTTTGAGCTTGAAAAACTCCTCCAGTTCTTTGTAAATCTGTAAGGTAAGCTAAAGATTTAGAATACAATATACTGTTTTCATTATATAGCCATTCTCCGGAGAGTGTATCTTTAATATCAAAATAGCCAGCGTCTTTATATTCAAGTGCATAAAGTTCTTGATATAGTCCTTGGCTAATAGCGATATCTAATAAAGAGAGTTTTTTGTAAAGATGAGAGTGGAATTTTTCAAAATAAGTAAGATTTTTTTTGTATATGTTGAGGGCATTTTGTGTAATTTGTTCCATACTAGTGTAAATTCCTTTTTTCCATTAAAAACCATGTTAAGTCGCCTTGCATAAAAATGGGATCTCTGCGGTAAACAAAACCATAATCGACTAACTCTAGGTTTGGGTATGTATCCATTAGTTCTCCTGCAAAATCTCTTTTATACATTTTGTCATTATGCCCTCTGTAAGGAATTTCCATAGGTGACGGATTGTAATATTCTATCATGCAGATATAGCGACTACTATTTTCGTACATCATTTTATAAACTTGTTGCAACATCTTAGGTTCAAGATGAATCAATACACCTTTAGAAAAAACGAAATCGTTTTTTACGTTGGATGCAAAATCAAAAATAGACTGATGATAGACGGTTAAATCTTTAATTTGTGAGAGTTGTTCTACTGCTTTGGCATTAATTTCAATCGCATTTAATTTTGCTTGAGGAAGTAAATTTTTGAGAGCATGAATATTCATGCCGATATTGGCTCCAAATTCAATGACAGAGTGTACATTTCGTGTGCGTTTAAGAATAGTTGAAAAAAGTGCTGTATTAGAAGCTAGTAACCATGTGTCTTTATTTCTTGAGATGTATTCGTCACCAAATTCTCCAGCCCAAAATTTTTCTTGTTCCGTTTGGAATGAATTCATAATATACCTTATATATAAATTTGGGAAACATTAAGCAAGAACTATGCCGTATTCCAAAACATCATAAAAACGGTTATTTTTAAAGAGTGCTTCTTTGCGTCTGCCCTCAAGTTCCATGCCTAAAGAAAGGGCAAGACGCTGCATCGGAGTGTTGGCTTCACTCGTCCCACAATAGATGCGGTGCAGATTTAAGTCATTAAAACCATACGCTATTAAAAGTTTTCCAGCTTCTTTGGAGAGTCCTTTGCCCCAGAAGGCTTTATTGCCTAGTAAAATGGCAAATTCTGCGCTCTGATTTTTTGTTGAAATCGCTTGTAATGAGATATTACCAATGTGTTTATCACTCGTTTTATCGCAGATTGCAAAGACGTTACATGTGGGATTGTTTTGCACGCTTTGAATGTAAGAAAGTGCCATCTCTTTGGTGTAAAGTGTATCACCGTGCGAGTTGTATCGACAGACCTCATGATCATTCAACCATGAGGGATAATCACCCAAAGCATCGTTTATATGTAAAGGTCGAAGGTAGATGTTATTTGCTTCTAATTTCACAAAAGTTCCTCTTTATTGTCCCATACTTTTTTAAAGGCTCCCACCACATCGTCCATATCTGCTTTACTCATAGGAGGGCGCATCAGTTCATGGGTGAAAAGTCTCTCAAAATGCAAACGCTCACACACAGGGCAGTCGCCTTTTTGGTAGCTTATCGTGGAGAGGTTAAAGGGATAGCCTTGACTTCCAAAAGCGATTTTATGAGCAAAAAGCGGTTGCAAGTAGATGGGTTTTACATACCCACAACCCATCAAAACATCCGAATCATCACGCATGATGGTGCGAGGCAGTTCTGCTTTAACCGCTTTGATGAAAACATCGCGAGAAACACCTGCGAGCTTTGCGTTAAATTCTAAAGGATGCACATAAAAAGCATGCTCGACATGTTCACGTATTGTGGTTGTTTTAAGGCATGGAATGCTTTTAAGCGCTTCGTTGATATAGGCGACATTTTCTTGACGAGTTTTTAGCAAAGAGGGTAGTTTTTTAAGCTGTTCACGCGCTACTGCACACTCCATCTCGGTCATACGAAAGTTAAAACCGACCATGTTCACAAGCTCACTTGGGCTACTAAAGCCTTTGTTTGCCATGACCGATTCGGCGTGGTTGCGGATGAGTTGGAGTTTATTGGCTAAAGCATCATCGTTGGTGACAACAACTCCGCCTTCGCCTGAGTGGATATGTTTGTGGTAGTTGAGTGAAAAAACACCCATGTCACCCAGTGTGCCTGCAAATTGCTCTTTGTACTTAGCGCCTGGGGCTTGTGCGGCATCTTCGATAACGATGAGGTTGTGCTTTTTGGCAAGTGCGTTGATGGCTTCAACATCGTAGGGTTGTCCGAAGATATCCACCACGATAATGGCTTTGGTCTTGGATGTGATTTTTTGCTCAACGCTTTTTGGGTCTAAACAATAGGTATTTTCTTCCACATCCGCAAACACAGGGATGGCTCCGTAAAAAAGCGGCGCAACGGCGGAGGCAGACATGGTGTAAGGGCTGACGATGATTTCATCGCCCGCTTCAATACCAGCGGCTCCCACAGCGCAGATGAGTCCTGAAGTAGCGGAGTTCACACTGATAGCATGTTTGACACCAAAAAAAGTTGCCCACTCTTGCTCAAAAGAGCGCACTTCACTTCCACCGTAAAAGTCTTCATGCCAAGCACCAAGATAGGTGGAGAGTTTTCCGCTACGAAGTACACGAAGTACGGCTTCTTCTTCCTCCACACCGATGGTATTGTACGCAGGAAAAGGGGTTGTTCTAAACTTTGTTCCACCGTTAATTGCTAGGTTTTTCATTTGGATGTCTCTTTAGAAATGGTTTCAAAAATGGTTTCATGCACACGAATATGCTCTTCTAAAAGTCTCTTACACGTTATATCGTCAGCTTCCAGTAAAAATTCAAGAGAGTGAAGTGCGTAATGTTGCAAAGTATTGGGCAGAGTGGCTTCGTGTTCTAAGGTAAAGTATCCTTCGTATAAGGCAGAGGGTTTTTTAATGAAGGTATCAATGCGTGAACCTCCCTCTTTAATCTCAATTTTGCCATGTTCAAACCAGATGCTAAGCTCAAATGCCGAGTAAGGAAGCTCCTCAATGCAAGAAAGCATGCCTCTTGCCTCTTTACATGTAATGTCAAAATCACCGCTGATATCTTCTCCTGTGTGTTTTACATGTAAGGCTTTGATGTTCTCTATTTCACCAAAAAAATGGCTCAAAACACCTAGCATGTGAATGCCATTGTGCAAAAGTCCTTTGGTGAAAACGCCTTGAAAATGGAGCGCTTTCCCCCATTTGTGTAGGGCAATATCGTTGGCAAGTTTGATGAAAGAGGGGTCAAATCGGCGCATCATGTGAATGAGGATTTTTTTCTCGCTTGAGAGCAGTTTTGGTTTAAGCACACGCAACTCTTTGGCATTGCTGACCAAGGGTTTTTCACACAAAATAGCACGAATACTGTTTACATGTAACGCTTCTTCTAAAGCGGATGCGTGAAAAGAAGTCGGGGAAGCGATGGCTAAAACATCGATGGTTTCGTATTCTAAAAGGGCATTTATGGAGTGGTAGACACCCACTTCTCCCCAACGTCCCACAAAGGCACTTTGGTTGGCAAGATTGGGTTCTACGATGGCAGTGAGTTTACATAAGGGATGCTTTGAAATCGCATGGGCATGCGAAGCGGTATTGGTACTTGTGGGTGAGTCAATCAATCCACCAATACTTCCTGCTCCAATAATAGCACACGAGAGAGTTTTTTGCATACGTCCCCTAAATGGTTTTTAAAAATAAAGCAAAATCCATACCGAAATTTTGTGGGTTATGAGAAGTGGAGCTTAGTTGTTCGAGCGTGAAATGCTCAAAGCTTGTGAGTTGATTGGTATGAGGCAAAGGAACGGAGCATTCCCTTTTGGTTGAGGGGATATACGAAATCACTTTTTTACCTAAAAGATACGCCGTATAAAGTGCCACGGTGTCGATACCGATGATAATTTTCGCACAGGCGATATCTTCTAACAATGATGCCGTACTAAAGCGCACGGTGCTGTCTATGGCTTGATAGGTTTGTGGGGTATCAGAGGGGTGTAGGCGAATGAGGATATCTTCACAGCCCAAAAGCGTTTTACATGCAAGAATATCTTCAAAGACCTCTTTTTCAGTAAATCCCCAAAAATAAGCATCGCCAAAAGAGGCAAGGGCTACTTTTGCGGTGGGTTCACTTAAAAAAAGTAAGGTATTGCTTTGGGGTAAAGGGGTGTAATGTTGAAGTTGCGCTAAGAGGGAATAATTTTTAATAGTAATCACGTTAGGAAGCCCAAACTCTTTGGCTTTTCTTTCACTGAACGTATCGTGCGCTACGATAAAAGAGGGAAGATTCTTTTCCCAATCCGTTGAGGGATAGCCAAAACGTTCGCGGTAATTGGTCCAATGGTCTAAAAAAGCCATACTGACAAGCTCGTGCGCGTTGGCATACGCTAAGAAATGATATTCTAAATGGTTTTGCCACCCTGTGCCATAGGCGATTAAAGAGGGTGAAAAGGCGGAGAGTTTGGCTTCAATATCTTCTTTTGTTGGGGTTATTTCACACCAAAAAGGCTCTAAGGCTTTTGCTTTAATGAGGTTAAAACACGGAGACTCTTTTAAACAAAAAATGCGAAAATCTGCGACCCCTAAAGAAGCACGTAGCAGTTCCAAAAGGATATCTGCACCTCCTGCATCATGGGCAAAAAGAGCGATTTTTCTCACTCAATGTCCTCAAGTGTCACTCTTTCTCCAAAGTGCAAATCACTTTTAGCACGCTTACCCATAAGATAACCTAGATATTTTGGGTGAAGTCCATACCCTGGACGAACGGAGCGGATATTTTCTTCGCTTAGACGCTCGCCTTGTTTAATCTCTTTGGCGACATAAAGGCTCCTTGAAAACTGCCGTCCTTTGATGGTGCTTTCATCAAGGTTGTAGGTGGGTTTTCCTAAGAGTTTTTCTGTATCTCGCACAGCAGTGACCATCTGGGTAAACGCGTCCACATCCAAAGAAAAACTTGCGTCTGCCCCACCGATGCTTTTATCTAAGATAAAATGCTTTTCAATCACTTTTGCCCCAAGTGCCACCGCGGCGATGGGTGCGGTGATACCCAATGTATGGTCAGAAAAGCCAGCGATGACGCCAAAGCGTTTACTTAAATCGGGCATGGTCAGTAAATTAGCGCCCTCCAATGGTGCAGGATACGATGAGGTGCATTGCAATAAGACGATATCGTGGTTTCCCTCACTCTTGCAGATGGCGACCACATCTTCTATTTCTGAAAGCGTTGCGATGCCTGTGGAGATGATGATAGGTTTTTTCTTAGAGGCAATGTATCGCACGAGTTCATAGTCTGTAATCTCAAAGCTGGCTACTTTGTAGGCGGGAGGATTTAGTGTTTCTAAAAAATCCACCGCGCTTTTATCAAAGGGCGTTGAAAAACAGAGCAAGCCCTCTTCTTTCGCGGTTTCAAAAAGCTCTTGGTGCCATTCCCATGGGGTATAAGCTTCTTGGTAGAGTTCGTGAAGGGTTTTGTTATCCCAAAGTGTGCCACCTTTGACGACGAAGT
>CAYTVI010000074.1:0-9734 GCA_964441765.1 uncultured Sulfurospirillum sp. | reverse complement strand
AAGTACAACAGCGAATTTTTTCATAACTAACTCCTTAAAATATAAATTCAAGCTGAATTGTATCAGTTAGTATAAAAATATAAAATGGATTTTTGATGCTAAAAATTGTATTTTTACGACGAAGTATCTCTAAAATTTTTAGGAGAGATACCTACTTCACGCTTGAAGAAACGACTAAAGTAGGCAGGGTCAATAAAGCCTAAATAATCGGCTATTTCATTACATGTCATGGGGTCATACTTTAAAAGTCTTTTTGCTTCTTCGATGGTTTTTGAACGAATAAATTCGCCACAACTTAAGTGTGTAATTGCTCTGACAGTTTCGTTAAGAAGCTTTACATTGACTTTGAGTTTTTTAGCGTAACAAGAGGGTTGTGCAATTTTATAGTTATTGCCGAGCATCAAATCATTGAGTTTTGCAAAAAGTGCATGGGATGTGTAAGAGATAGTATTTGAAGAAAGCGTTCTTTGAACATAAATCAAAAGGATATTCAGTAGATTATTAATAGAGCACTCTTTGAAAGATTTATTACAGAGGTACTCTTCATTTAACTCTGATAAGACACCTTCAATTTGTTTAAATTCATCATCGCTGACGGTGACAGTATCAAAGTTAAAAACGGTAAGATGGTCAATAAAAGATTGGTCTGTAAAAATCGATAAATCGAATTTAAGCAAATACGCACTTAAGTGATTGCTGTGCTCCCATCCATGGAGTTGTCCAGGTGCGACTAAAAAAAGTGATTTGCTTTTAATGTCGTAGTGCTGACAATCCATATGAAACGTCCCCTCACCATCGAGAATAAAGAACAGCTCATAGCAAGAATGTTTATGACGTGGAACGGGAGCATTGAAGCTGATTTTGGTGACTCGAAATATTTCTTGCTCTAGGTTGTATGCAATGGAACCTGTTTCTGGTATGGTCATGGGTTGTTTTCTTTAAAAATATTTTTCGTCTATTTTAGACTTTATATTAGCTGTGAACACAAGAGTATATTATTAGTAATTGTTCTCATTTAATATAATATTGATAGCTTATCAGATTAAAAATTTTTAATAAATGGATTTTTATGCCAATAAATTGTACTTTTATGCTTTAAGCTGAAAATAATATAAATTTATAAAGTAAGATAGTTAATTTAAAAAATGTAGAAAATAGTGTGGAAAATAGTTTTAAAGTACGTTAATAATTCGTCAAAAAGCTTTAATATTTTTTACATGTAACGTTTTATGAGGTCAGTAGCATTTCAAATTCTCCTTTAAATTTTTTGATATAACTTTGCGCGATAAAGGCAACCGAGGGAGCAAAAACACAGATGGTTTTACCATTGAGCATATCGCAGACATCTAGCAATATTTCTATGTCTTGTTGTGTTCCTTTACCTTGTAAAAGTCTTTCTAAAATTTTATCAACCCAGCCAGTACCCTCTCGACACGGCGTGCATTGACCGCAGGATTCGTGGTGGTAAAATTCGAAGAGATTTTTCATAGCAAGAGGAATACTCACCTCTTCATCCATGATAATCATACCGCCCGTTCCCAAAGCAGAACCGTGTGCTTTGAGACTTTCGTAATCCAGTGTGATATCTTCAATCTCATCGGCTTTTAAAATTTGCACAGATGAGCCACCAGGGATGATGGCTTTAAGTTTTTTATCGTTTAATATGCCACCGCACAATTCATAGATGACTTTTTTCATGGAAATACCGTAAGGCAGTTCATACACGCCTGGCTTTTTCACGTGCCCACTGATACCAAAAAGCATGGTTCCAGGGCTCTCAGCCGTTCCATATGCACGGTATGCTTTATAGCCTTTTTCAATGATAAATGGAACACTTGCGATGGTTTCGACGTTATTGACCACTGTGGGATTTCCAAAAAACCACTCAGGCTCTTTGCCTTTGGGTTTTAAGCGTGGGTGACCTCGCTTGCCTTCCAAAGATTCCAAAAGTGCTGTTTTTTCACCGCAAATATACGCTCCAGCACCTCGGTGAAGCGTTACATGTAAAGTATAATCATGCTCTAAAACGGATGCTCCTAAAATGCCAGCGCTGTATGCTTCATCAATGGCTTCTTGCACCCTTTTTGCCCAAAAAACGTATTCGCCACGAATGTAAATATAGGCATGGTGTGCGCCTATCGCATAACTTGAACAGATAATACCCTCAAGAAGCAAATGCGGGTCAAACTCCAAAATTTGGCGGTCTTTAAAGGTTCCAGGTTCGCTCTCATCGGCATTGACAACTAAATAGACGGGCTTATCGCTTAGGTCTGGAATGAGTCGCCATTTTTCTCCCGTATACGCTCCACCTCCCCCTTTGCCACGAAGCCCACTTTTTTCCACTTCACCGATAACCTCATTGGGGCTCATTGAAAAAAGCTTTGATAAAGAAGCGTAACGTCCGTTTTCACGAGCAACTTTAAGGGTGTGAGAAAGAGGAATGTCAAAATTTTTACTGACGATTTTTACCATCATGAAGCACTTCCATCAATGAGTTCATCGAGCTTTTCAAGGGTGAGGTTTTCTACGTAGTCATCGTTGAAACTCATGCACGGAGCTGTTCCGCATGAGCCTAAACACTCCACTAATGAAAAGGTAAATTTGCCATCTTTCGTGGTTTGCCCTGCTTTGATGCCCAACTTATTTTCGATATGGGTTTGCATTTTTTGCGAACCTCTTAGCATACACGAGAGGGTTTTGCAAAGTTGTATGTGGTATTTTCCCACGGGTTTAAGATTGAACATGGTGTAAAAAGAAGCAACTGAATAGACATCCATAGAGGAGCAGTCTAATTTTTGGGCTAAAAACTGCATCGACTCAGGGCTAATCCATCCTTCTTGATACTGCACCATCCAAAGTGAGGGAAGCATGAGAGAACTTTTTTCAGGGTAGCGCTCCAAAAGAGCTCTAAATTTGGTTTCATTTTCTTTGGTAAAAGCAAAGGAACTCATCGGTCTAACTCTCCTGCGATGATGTTAAGGCTTCCAAGGCTAAGAATCGCATCGGCGATCATACCGCCTTCCACAATGTGTGGATACGCTGCCATCGCATAAAAACAAGGAGGGCGTACTTTGACTTTATAAGGTGTGCCACTCCCATCACTGATGATGAAAAAGCCAAGCTCACCATTACCGCCCTCAATGGCACGGTAGTACTCTCTTGAGGGCACTTTTACTCCCTCATAGATGAGTTTAAATTGGTTCATTAAGCCTTCGATATTGGAGTAAACCGCTTGTTTAGGGGGCAGTGAGATAGATGCATCTTTGACGCAAATATCACCATTTGGAAGTCTAGTGTAAGCTTGAATGATGATGCGAATACTTTGACGAATCTCTTCAAAGCGTACCATCATTCTATCGTACACATCGCCCACACTGCCTAATGCCATATCAAAATCAAAGGTTTCGTAATGGTAATAAGGCTCGCTCATACGTACATCATAAGGTACACCGCACGCCCTCAAATTTGGGCCACTCAAACCACGGTTAATGGCTTCATCTTTGGTGATAATGCCTACATTTTGTGTTCTATCGTGAAAAATGCGGTTATGCTCGATCAGTCGTAATGTATCGCCCATGCCTTCTTCAATCGCTTTAATACACGCTTTTAAATCCTCTCCAAACTCCTCATACAGATCATGACTCATGCCACCTATACGCATATACGAATTGGTAAGGCGCGCACCTGTGAGTTTGGAGAGCAGGGTATAAACCACTTCTCGTGGGTTATAAAGGTACCAATAATTGGTCAAAGCGCCCATATCGACTAAAATAGCCGCTAAACAAACAAGATGATCGATGATGCGAGAGAGTTCACCGATAATGACACGGATAAATTTTGCACGCTCTGGCAAATCCACACCCAACATTCCCTCAACCGTATGCGCAAAAGCGATGTTATTTAAAATGGCTGAACAGTAATTAAGACGGTCGGTGTAGGGAATAATTTGGTTATAGGTATGGTTTTCGCATGATTTTTCAAAACCACGGTGCAAGTAGCCGATTTCACTCACAGCACACACGATACTCTCGCCATCTAAAGCGACAAAATTACGAATTGTCCCGTGACTTGCAGGGTGCGCAGGGCCTAAATTTAAAAACATCAAGCCCTCTTCTTTATCAAGTCCTTTTTTCTTTAAACGAGGCGTCATCTCATCCATCAAATCATCACTTCGGTGGCATAACTGCCCTTTGGTGATAGGATAATCTTTGCGTAAAGGATGCCCAATAAACTCTTTGTGGTTTAAAATACGTTTTAAATTGGGGTGATTTTTAAAGCTAATACCGTACTGATCCCAGATTTCTCGCTCCGCCCAGTTAGCAGATTTGAACAAGGAAGTGATGCTTTGTGTTGCTAAAGAGGCGTCGATAAAGGTCTTAATTGTGATAAGGTTTTTAAAATGCGTATCCCGTAAAAGATAGACAATGGCAAACCGCTCTAGCATTTTCTCTTTACATGTAAAATAATCAATTGCCGTCATATCGACTAAAAAATGGTAGCCATCGTCGTGTTTGAGTACATGTAAAACATTTTGAATCAGCTCTTTACTGACGATGTAAGCACCATACGCATCAAGTGTGTATTGGTTGGTAAAAACTTCTTTAAAGTGTTTCATCAAGAAGCCCTTTAAATGTTCTTTGTGTACGTTCTTTGATGATGCTTTCATTTTCATATTGGAGTTTTTGTATCTGAAGGAGTGCATCTAAGAAAGCTTCAGGACGAGGTGGACACCCTGCGATGTAAACATCCACAGGAATGATGCTATCAATGCCTTGTAGCGTGGTATAGTTATCGTAAAACCCCCCACTGCACGCACATGCTCCTGCACTAATCACCCATTTTGGTTCTGTCATTTGGTCATAAATCTTTTTTAAAATAGGCGCTTGTTTATAGCTAATGGTTCCTGCAACGATGAGTAAGTCCGCTTGTCTTGGGGAGAAGCGTACCACTTCAGCGCCAAAACGTGAAATATCATACGTGCTACTCGCAACACTCATAAACTCAATGGCACAACACGCTGTTCCAAAAACATAAGGCCACATAGAGGATTCTCTTGCCCAGTTAATAGCAGAATCAAGCTTCGTTGTAATAACGCTGTTTCCAAAAATTGCTTCGGCGCCTACTGCCATTTTAAAGCCTTTATCCGGTAGATATAAATGAGACCCAAAAGTAAAAGTGTTACAAAAGTAAACATTTCAAACAAGCCAAAGTAGCCTAATTCTCGAACATTAACAGCCCATGGAAACATAAAGATGATTTCGACATCAAAAAGGACAAATAAAATAGCCACAAGATAAAACTTAGCGCTAAAGCGGCTTTCGCTTGAACCAATAGGTGTTGTGATGCCACTTTCATAGGGGCTATTTTTTGTTTTATGGCTGGATTCGTGAGGCCCTAACTTTTTACTGAGCAAAAAAAGCATAGGCAACAATAGGGTAAGCAGTAAAACAATACCAGAAGCTAAAAGCAATTCATGGGACATAGGGTGTCTTTTAGTGTGATTTTAGGTTAACATTTCCATCTTAACGAAAGTAGAGTAAAACAGACCTTATGTCTATTTTAGAAATTTTTGCTTTTATTTTTGATGCGTATACAACGAAAGAGCACTCTTATCAAAACATCTTCTAAGTGAGTTTTAACTACAATAGCCTCTTAAAAATTGTTAACAAGAGGAATGAATGCGCTATTTTCTTTTTTTATCGGCATTTGCGGTATTGATGTATGCGGCTACCGCTGAGGATATTTATCAGATTTACAAGACCAAAGGCATTGGGGCTGTAGAAGAATTTTTGAAAAAAGAGTTTGAACCAAAAGCGGCGTCTAAAGAGATTAAAGAGGTCAAAGCAAAAGAAGAGGTCAAGCCTAAAATTGCTAAAGTAAAAAACCCAACACCCAAAGAGTTACAATCAAAAGATTTTTGGATTAAGCAACTGCGTGGGGTTGAGTTGCAATATGGTTATTATGAAAATGTTGATTCACTCATTGTCTGTGAGAAAGATCGCAAGCGTTGTGAAATCTATAAAAATGATGAAGATGGTCTAAAGTTTATTAAATCTCATGATGTGATTATGGGAAAAAGCGGCGATAAAATCAAACGAGGTGATTTGAAAACTCCAGTGGGCGTGTATGAAATAACCAAACGCTTTAAACCAACGGATCCTTTTTATGGACCATTGGCTTTTTCGCTCTCTTATCCTAACTTATACGATTCCTTGCGCGGTAAAAGTGGAGATGGTATCTGGATCCATGGTAAGCCTCTTGATGGCAAAGACAGAGAGGATTTGAGCAAGGGCTGTGTTGTTATGGACAATGATGACATCAAGATACTCGATACGGAAATCAATGCCAAAAGTGCTGTTACCATTATTGGGGAAAACAAGGTTCCTAAAATGTCACGAGAAAGCATTGCGGCAATTTTGAGTGAAGTCTATCGGTGGCAACACGCATGGAAAGTCAATGACATTAATACCTATCTCAATTTTTATTCCAATGAATTTAAACGTGCCGATGGTTCTGGAAAAGCGGCTTTTTCAAACACGAAAAAACAGATTTTTTCACGCAAAGAACAAAAAACAATTCTCTTTGAAAATCTAAGTGTTGCACCTTATCCGATGATGGATGATCGCAAGGTTTTTAGGGTCTCTTTTTATCAAACGTATAAAAGTCCTTCGTTTTCATCACGCGGTGAAAAAGAGCTTTATATAGAGCTTAATGGCGATAAAATGTCTATTCTAGCAGAAAAATAAAAAGGCAAGATGATGGATGGGAAAGAGCAAATTAGTAAAGACTTAGCAACCCTTATTGAGATTAGAGAGGCTTTTTTGGCCTATTTAGATGAAGCTATTCCTAAAGATAAGAGTGGAATCGCCTTTGATTTTAGTAACCATCCTACCTTAGATGCAAAAAGTGTGTATGAACACTTTTATAAATTAGATTATCAAGCACGTAAAATCAGAGGTTTTGTGGTTAAAAATCTAGGACTCAACCCTTAAGACAATGGCATTCATTACTCTTAATAAAGCACATCTTTTTCACAATTTAGACCTCTTGTGTGCCAAAGCAGGTGGAAAAGAAAAAGTAATGGCGGTGTTAAAAGACAATGCCTATGGACATGGTCTTGAGATGATGGCACAGCTTGTTTGTGAATATGGCATTAGAAAAGTAGCCGTTAAAAATCTTTTAGAAGCGCGTCTGATTGCCACGTTGTTTGATGAGGTTTTAGTGCTTGTAGAACATTCTACATGTAAAGAGATTCCTTCAACGGTTTCTTTGGCGGCACATAGCTATGATGCCTTAGAGCGTTTAGAAGAAGGGACGTCCATTCATCTTGCTCTTGATACGGGAATGCACCGTAATGGTATCAAAAAGGAAGAGATTGAAAAAGCGTTGAAGTGCATTGAGCAAAGAGGCTTAAAGCTTAAAGGGGTGTTTACACATTTTCGCAGTTCCGATGAATTAAACAGTGAGTTTTTCTGGCAAAAAAGAGCATTTGAAGAATCGAAAATATACATCAAGACGCTTTACAAAGGAGATTTGGCATTTCATTCGTGCAACTCTTCGGGACTTTTGCGTTGCGAAAGTTTAGGTGATGATGCTTATGCGCGTTGTGGTATTTCATTGTATGGCTACACAACACTCAACCCGCTTCTTGGAACGTATGACTTAAAACCAGTCCTCGCATTGTGGGCAGAAAAACTGAGTACGCGCATTTTAAAAAAAGGCGAACGTGTCGGTTATGGTGGTACGTATGAAGCATGTAGTGATGAGCTTATTTCAACGTATGATATTGGGTATGGGGATGGCTTTTTTCGCTTTGATGGCTTAAAGCCTGTCATGATGGCAGATGGGGCATTGAGCAAAGGCAGGATGTCTATGGATAGTTTTTGCCTAGGTGGTGATGCTTCTAAAGTCTGTATGTTTGAAGATGCGAATGCTTTGGCAGAGCATTTTCATACGATTAACTATGAAATCATCACAAAACTTTCTCCAATGCTTCCTCGTTTTGTCATTTAAAGACGGACAATACCCCTCTCAAACAAAATACCATCAACACCATTGAGTGCTGCAAATTCAATCTCTTCATCATCATGCCCTAAAAGTAAAATTTTACTGTCAAAGAGATAATCATCTGCAATTTTTTGAGCATGAATCGCCAACGCTTTGTCCACCACTAAAAATGAAGCTCCCAAAGCATGGGCTAATATAAGCTCTTTAATATGCCTTACATGGATTGCCATTGCAATACCGTTTGCTTTGCAATACTCGCATAAAAAAACCTGATAGTCAAAAAGAACAACACTTTGAGAAGGGGTCGAGGCAATCTGTTCTATTGCCTCGACACGGTAAAAAGATTGACTTTGAACATCACAATGACCTATAAGTATCATCGTAATACTCCTGCACACTCTTTTGAACAAAAAAAGCAACCATCTTTAATAATGGCTTCATTGTGACTCACAAATGTGGCACATTTTTGGCACTCAACCATCGTGTCGCCTTCGAGTTTTTTACGCTCTGCATTTTTTTTAGCAATCTCTTCTTTGCGTTTATTTTTGAAAAAGAAGATGTAAATGAGAAAAACAACAACAACAAATCCAAGAATTTTAAGCAACATGAATATCCTTCATTATAAGATAATAACGCTTTTCTCTTTGGTGAATCTCGCAGTTTGAAAGCCCTTTGATCTCTTCTTCAACATATTCACCTTTGTAAAAAAGCAAGGTGGTTAAAGGGGTAATAAAACCTTTGCACAAAGAGATAAGCATTTTGGTATTAGTGACAGCACGAGAACAGATAAGATCCGCACTCCAAGCCGATACTTTTTCCACACGATCTGTACAAATTGTAACATTTTTTATTTCTAAATTCGTTTTTGCCAAATGCAAAAAAGCACTTTTTTTAGCGATGGGTTCAAACAGCGTAAAATGAACATTTGGTAAAGCAAGTGCCAATAAAAGACCAGGAAACCCCGCTCCTGTTCCTACATCAATAGCCTGTTTTAAAGAAGAAATATTTAAAAAATTGAGAGGATAAATACTGTCTTCTACATTTTTAAGCACAGCTTCTTTCGTCTTAGCACCGGTAATATTGTGCGTTTGATTGTACTTTAATAAAAGTGTTGTAAAATTGTCTACCTTAGACCAAAAGTCTTCTGGTAGCAGGGTAGGGTTTGTCATTGTGTTTCGTCACCTTTTTGTCTTGACACGTATCAATGCAAGCATCTATTAATAATGACTATAATACATTAAATGACCTTATGTGCGATTGATGTAAGGTAAAGTAACCGTGAAAAGGATAAGCGAATGGAAATTAGACAAAGAAGCGATGATTTTTTTATTGAAGGAAATATCAAAACCATAGGCGATTTTCAAGCGATCAAACACGCATTAGATGTGTTTATTAAGCATAATACATCTGTTAAGCTCACAATTAAAGACTCTATCTCCGTCACATCATCCGTTATTGGCTATCTCACAAAACTTGTTTTAAAAGATAAAATTGTGGTTGAAGTCTGGGTAGGAAACAGTGAATTAATCAATTTATTTGAAGAGTTAGGGCTCAAAGAGCTTTTACATGTAAGGAGTATCGTATGAGTATCAAGCGTAAATTATTGCTTGTATTAGCATTAGTCATAGGTTTCTTAGCGTTTAATATGGTGCAAGCCTTGCGTGACTCATTAGCACAAAAAGCACGATTGGAGCAAACGGCAACGCTTGTGGGGCTTTCTGAGAAAC
>CAYTVI010000073.1:0-9760 GCA_964441765.1 uncultured Sulfurospirillum sp. | reverse complement strand
ATGTCAAGGTAGTGCTCTACCAACTGAGCTACGCGACCACATCATTTGGGAGCTGAGATTATACCAAAAAAAATGAAAAATGCAACTTTTTTTTGAGAAAAAATCTTTACATGTAAATCTAAATAGCTTTTTTTGAGCCTTTCCATGAGTACCATAAGATTAAAACAACGCCAAAATTTATCATGACATCTGCAAAATTAAACACGGCAAATTCAAATCCATAGTGCCAAAAAAAGTAATCGACCACACCTCCATGAATAAATCTATCGTAAACATTGCTTAACGCTGCTCCTGCGACAATTCCAATAGCAAGGGTATGGTCTTTAAAGAAGAGCTTTTCAAAACGAAGATACATCCCAACACCGAGAATTAAAAGCAATTGAAGGTATTTTAAATACTCTTCTAAAAAAGCAAAGAGTGAAAATGCAACTCCTTTATTGTACGTCAGTATAAGTGAAAAATAATCACCATACCAACGAAAACCCTCTAAAAAAATGGCTTTTAGGTTTTGGTCTATGACAAAAATACCGACCATTGCACTTAAAAAAACGATGGTATTTTTATTCATTCAAAGCACTTTTGAAAAATTTGACAGCCTTTTCCATACACTCTTCAAGTTCTTTTTCATCTTGTCCTTCTAACAAAATACGCAATAAGTTTTCTGTACCTGAATAACGGATTAACACACGAATTTTCTTAGCTTCACATGCTTCAACAAGTTGCGGATACCCTTTGAGCTCAGAAAGAGGGATTTTATTGTCTATTTTCATATTGTGTAAGAGTTGCGGATAAAGCTCAAACGCATTGAAAAGTTTACTCACTTTTTGTTTCTCTGTGAGCACACAGTTCATAACAGCAAGAGCTGCCACTAACGCATCTCCTGTTTTGGCAAAATCAGAGAGAATGATATGCCCACTTTGTTCACCACCAAAAGCGATTTTTTCGCGGTATAAGCACTCTAAAACATTCTTATCACCCACATCACAACGGTAGGTTTTAATCTTGGATTTTTCCAAATAATCTTCTAACGCTTGATTGCTCATAACGGTCACACAAACACCTTGGTTTGTGAGTCTGTTTTGACTTTGTAAAAATGTTGCCAGCTTGCCTAAAAGTTTATCACCGTGTATGGGGTTGCCTTTTTCATCCACAACGACTAATCTATCTGCGTCTCCATCAAAAGCAAATCCCACATCAGCTCTGAGCCTTCGCACTTCTTCACCTAGTTCTTCAGGATGCAATGCCCCACAATTAAGGTTGATATTGCTTCCATTGGGTTCATTATTGATAATAATCACATCCGCACCTAGTTCACTAAAAATTGTTGGAGCGACTTTATAAGCGGCACCATTGGCAGTATCCAGCACAATACGAAGCCCTTTGAGTGTCAATGTCTTTGGAAATGAATTTTTAATCTGAACAATATAGCGTCCTATAACATCATCAACGCGTTTTGAACGACCAATATCAAACTCCATTTTTTGATTTTTCTCAATCAACGCATCATCATAATAAATCTTCTCAATCTCCGCTTCTTGCTCTTCTCCAAGTTTATTGCCAAATGAGTCGAAAAATTTGATGCCATTATCAAAATAAGGATTGTGCGAAGCACTAATCATTATACCTGCGTCACAACGCATATCTTCTGTTAAAAAAGCAATCGCAGGAGTAGGCATAGGACCGATTTGTCTGACATCATATCCAACGGCTGTTAAGCCTGAGACAATGGCATTTTCAATCATGTAGCCACTGCGTCTGGTATCTTTGCCCACTAAAATTTTATTGGTAACGGAATTTTTACGAAAATAAATACCCGCGGCCATCGCCAAACGCATCGCCATAAAAGCGCTCAGCTTCTTACCCGCTTTTCCCCTTACACCATCGGTTCCAAAAAGTTTCATGTCTTATTTCTCGCTTTATATGTAAAGATTTTTTCAAATTGTAACAAAACTTTTTTAATCTTTACATGTAAAGTGTATAATACGCCTTATGCACTTTTGTTAAAAGGAAAACCGATGAATTTAGACAAGGTTATCTCAGGATTTTTTATCATTCTTGCCATGACACTAAACTTTGGCTTTTTTTATGGTGATTTGACAGATATTGAACTTCACAGTAAATACGAGCTTTTTGCGGCTTTAGTGGTGAACATTATTGCAACAACACTAAAAATTGGTGATAAAACGCAATTAGGCTCTGTTCTTCTAGCCACAAGCTTAGTAGCAGATATTCAACTCATCGCTTCTGCAACGATTTGGACGATTGCGACCTACGCGTACACGGTGGATAGAGAAATTGCTTCGATTATCATCAGTCTCAGCGGAGGTGCTTTAATGGCAAATATTATCAGTGTAATGCTTTATATTGGCGACACCCTCAAGTCTAAGCGCTAGGAAGCTCCTTTGAAAAATAGCTCGTTGTGGCTTATCTTACAGCGTATGCGCACACCTTTTTTGGTGATTATCTTTACGTATACGCTTTCTATCATTGGTCTTTTACTGATTGATGGTGTGGATAATGATGGCAATCCTTATAAACTGACCATTTTTGACGCATTTTATTTTATAAGCTACACCGCTACGACCATTGGTTTTGGTGAAACACCTTACACATTTACCTATCCTCAACGCATCTGGGTTTCGATGAGTGTCTTTTTTACGGTAACGGGTTGGTTTTACAGCCTTGGAAGTCTTGTCGCTCTTTTGCAAGATAAACTTTTTTTACAAGAATTTCAAAAAGCCAAATTTGTCCGCAATGTGAGTTTACTCAAAGAGCGATTTATTATTATTTTAGGCTACAACTCCATTACGAGTGAAATCATTAAACAAGCAAACGAATACGGACTTCGCTCCGTGGTTATCGAACGAGATGAGAGTAAGCGAGATGCTCTACTCTTAGAAAATTTCACTCCTACGGTGTATTGTTTAAATGCCGATGCACATAATTCAGAAGCACTTGAAATGGCAGGTATCAAGTCTGCTTATTGTAAAGCCATTGTCAGCCTCTTTGAAAACGACGCCCTCAATCTTCGCATAGCACTGACAGCCAAAGTTCTCAACCCAAATATCACAATGGCAATTAAATCGACCACGAAAAATCATACAGAAAACCTACTCGATTTGGGTGTTCAAATCATTGAAAACCCTTTTGAAATCATTGCTAACCAAATTCATATGTCTATTAACACGCCTCATACACTCAGGCTGGCACGCTGGATTTATGGCTTGTGCAATCTTTACGATCCATTAGTCAACCTTCCACGTGGCAAGTATATCGTTTGCGGTTATGGGCGTATGGGGAAAAGCATCTACGAAGTGTTAAAACAAAACAACTTTGAGATAGGTTTTGCTGAAATTGACGGCGAAAAAACCAAACAACTCTCCGTAGTTGAGCGTAAGATGGTTCATATCGGAGATGGCGACGACCGAGATTTGCTCAAAGGTTTAGGCATTGAATCGTGTGTTGGTATTATCGCAGGAACGAATGATGACACCACCAATCTATCTATTCTCGCAACCGCTCGCAAACTCAACCCGAGCATCATTACTATAGCACGTGAAAATGAACTTGAAGATTTTTCTATTTTTCAAAATTCGCGTATAGATATGGTTTTTATCCCAGCAAAAGTGCTCATCACGAAAACGGTGCATGCTATTATTAACCCTGCTTTGGATTTATTCATTAAACACATTAGAACCCTTAGTGAAGAGCGTGTTATTACATTAACCAAAGAGCTTTTAGCCCTTGATCTGCATCCTCTTTTATTTACATGTAAAATAGACGACACTTCAGCCCCGATGATTGTTCGCCACGATGGTGTTCTTTCATTGAAGCTTTTAAAAACTTCCTTAAAAAATCGCTCACTCGAAAACAATTTAATCCCTCTGATGCATGTACGCCACAAAGAAGTAACACTCCTTCCTTCGTGGGATACCCCTATGAGAAAAAATGATCTCTTCTTGTTTGCAGGCGATGCAAATGCTCAAGATCATCTAGAATATATCGCGATGAACCCTAATGAGTTTCATTATGCTCTGTATGGAAGCGAGAAAGGCTTTTTAAACCAATTTTTCCAAAAATCAACTCCTTTTAATGAAAAATAGCCAAAATAGACTCCTTTTTATTTTAAAACACCCTTAAAATAAGTTCTATTTAAACTTAATTTATATATAATCTACGCCTAAATTTAAAAAATGAAAGGCTTATCTATGGCAAATCACAAGTCAGCAGAAAAGCGTATTAGACAAACGAAAAAGCGCACTGAAAGAAATAGATTTTATAAAACTAGAATCAAAAATCTAACCCGTGCTGTAAGAGAAGCTGTAGAAGCAGGCGATCAAGCAGCAGCAGAAGTAGCACTTAAAAATGTCAACAAAAACTTCCACTCTTATGCAGGTAAAGGTATTTTAACAAAAAATACAGCTGCACGTCGTGTAAGTAGATTGTCACAACTTGTCAATACACTCGGATCTGTTGCTGCATAATGCAGCAACATCCTCTTCCTTTTAGTCTTCTCCCATGTTAAAAGAAAAATTACTCCCTTTCCTTGAGCGTTACAACGAGCTTACAAACCTTCTAAGTGATCCTAATGTCGCTAATGACATTAAAAAAATGACTGCACTTTCAAAAGAACAGTCCAACTTAGAAGCGATTAAAGATAAGACATTGGAGTATTTTTCAACCTTAGAGCAAATCGATGAGAACAAACAACTTCTCGATGATGATGAACTAGGGGATTTAGCCAAAGATGAACTTAAAATTTTAGAGCCTCGCGTGGGTGAACTCGAAGAGGAGATTAAGCTACTCCTTCTTCCAACGGATCCTAATGATGAACGTAATATCTTTTTAGAAATTCGTGCAGGAACAGGAGGCGATGAAGCGGCTATTTTTGCGGCAGATTTATTCAAATCCTACCTTCGTTATGCTGAAAATCGTGGATGGAAAGTGGAAGTAGTCTCTTTGAGTGAAGGTGTTTTAAATGGCTATAAAGAAGTTATTGCCTTAATTAAAGGGCAGGGTGCTTTTTCTCGCCTTAAATACGAAGGTGGCGTACACCGCGTTCAACGTGTCCCTTTAACAGAATCTCAAGGTCGTGTACACACTTCAGCGGTAACAGTTGCCGTTATGCCTGAAGTGGATGATGTGGAAATCGAGATTAATGCTAATGATCTTAAAATCGATGTTATGCGCTCAGGTGGAAACGGTGGTCAGTCGGTCAACACAACCGATAGTGCTGTACGAATTACTCACTTACCGACAGGTCTTGTTGTTGTCAACCAAGATGGAAAATCTCAACATAAAAATAAAGATGCTGCGATGAAAATTCTCAAAGCCAAACTCTATGATTTAGAACTTCAAGAGCGTAATGCGAAAGAGAGTGAAGCACGAAAAATGCAAGTAGGCTCAGGCGATAGAAGTGCGCGTATTCGTACCTACAATTACCCACAAAACCGAATCACAGACCATCGTATTGGATTAACATTGTATCGTTTAGATGCGATTATGGAGGGTGGATTGTATGATGAAGTGATTGACCCTATTATCACGCATTACCAAGCAGAACTCATGAAAGAGGCAAATTTCTAATTTTGCCTACTATCGTAAATCGCTAAGTTATTTTGTTCTATCATCTCTTGCACCATTTTGATGTACTCTCCTTTTAGCTCAGAGTAGTGAATCATCGTTTTAGCCGCTTCCATACCTGTATAGTTTTTACCTTCATTGCGTGCTTTTAAGCGTCTGTTTCTAAAATCTTCATACGCGATATTTGTATTTAAATTGAGCATATAGCCATTAACCGATTTTTGTAAAGAGCTAAAAATACGAATCATGTGCGTTTTACCAGGTGCTCTATTTTGTGGCATCAATCCAACACCTGAGTAAGTCCAGTGTCCAAAAAGATTATTGGCTTCTCGTGCAAACCGACTTTTTCCCCAACCGCTCTCTAATGCCGCTTGTGCGATTGCGAGAGATACGGGAATGACATCAATGCGCTTGTAGTACTCATCACGGTCAAAGAGATTTTCGACCCCGTACTTATTGCGCAATGCAATCAAATAACCCACATTTTGTTGATTAAGCCCGCGAAAAGCATCAGGAACGGCTTTGGTAAAAAATCCTGTAATAAACTCTCTGTCTTTACGAATCTCTTCATTACTTTTATCCACCAAACCTTTCATGTATCGGATAAACTCCTCTTTTTGCTTGGCATTGTCATCCATCTGATAATAGCTACTTGGAAGCCCAGCACTGTATAAGAGGGCTTGGCTAAAGAAGAGGGCAACGATAAAAAGAAGTTTGGATTTTTGCACGTTTATTTAACGTTTCCACTGCGTTTCAAAGACCTGTTCTACCTTGCCTTTGAAAAAAAGTCGTTCATTTTCGATGCGCAAAAAGAGCTCTTCTTTACTTGTCGGATAAACGGTAACGCTCTTTTCAACCATTTTTTGACAATATGCCGCATAAAAAGAAGCTGCCATGCCCGTTCCACACGCCAATGTTTCATCTTCAACACCACGCTCATACGTTCTTACATGTAAAACTTTCTCACGTAAGGCAACATAATTGACATTGGCATTATAAGCATTTCGCATTTCACGCGCTGTATTTTTGTTAAAGGTTGAAATATCATCGACAAAACAGACCAAATGAGGCACACCCGTATCATAGAAAAACCATGTATGCCCATGTTCTTCAAAAGGCTCGCTTAATGTAATAGGGGAGGTGAGTTCTGTCTCAACGATGGTATCTGCAACCGTTGAGTGAATAACACCAGCACCTGTTAAAAAGCGCATAGAAGAAGGAGCTAGACCGTTTGTAAATGCATAATGCGCACACGCGCGTGTACCATTGCCACACATGGAAGCCATTGAGCCATCACTGTTATAAAACTGCCAAGCAAAATCATAAGTTGCATGGGGAAGCAAGACGATAAGCCCATCTGCCCCAATGCCTTTTTGCCTATCGCACAATGTTCTAGCCAACGCACTTCTGTCCTCTTCTTTGAAGGTGTGAAAGATGACAAAGTCATTTCCACTGGCGTTGTACTTAGCTATCTGCATATTTTCCTCTTACAAATTTGATAAATTTTTCAATCTCTTCATCTAAAAACTTTCGATCAAACGAATTATTGATAAGAAAATCTGCCATCACTTTTTTCTCTTCAATCGAGATTTGCGCATCAATCCGCTTTTGTGCCTCTTCTTTGGTAAAGTTTTCACGTATCATAAGGCGTTTTCGCTGCACTTCAATTGGCGCATAAACGACAACCACCACCTTACAATGATACCCATCGCTCTCAAAGTAGAGCGGAATATCGATAATATAGGGCTTTTTCTTCTCTTCTAACATTTGGGAGCGTTTAAAAATCTCTTCACGAATCAAAGGATGTAAAAAAGCGTTTAGCTTTTCACGCTCAGACTTATCGTTAAAAATAATCGCACCTAACGCTTTACGGTCTATCGCACCCTCTTTGACAACACGATCACCAAAAATATTTTGTACTTCTTTTACATATAAAGGCAAAATTTCTTTGGCAATACTATCAGCATCAATCACTTCAAAACCATGGGTTTTGAGAATATTTGAAACCGTACTTTTGCCTGTTGCAATGCCACCGGTGAGCACAATTGCGTGTTCATATGCCATAAAAATCCAGATACCTTTTCATTGTTTTTATCGCGATTTTAACATAAGTTTGTTAAAATCCATCTATTATTCCCTAAAGGCACATCCATGAGTACGGTCAGTTATAAAGATGCCGGCGTTGATATCGACGCAGGTAACCAATTTGTTGAGAATATCAAACCTCTTGTCAAATCCACATTCGATAAAAACGTTGTCGGAGGCATTGGCTCTTTTGCGGGCGCTTACGAGCTGCCAGAGGGTTACAAAAAACCTGTCATTTTGGGTGCAACCGATGGTGTTGGTACAAAACTCAAACTGGCGATTGATTCGGGTATTTATGATACTGTCGGTATTGACTTGGTGGCAATGTGTGCTAATGATTTGATTTGTAACTTCGGAACACCACTCTTTTTCTTAGACTATTATGCGATGAGTAAGCTTGAAATTGACGCCGCTGTCAATATCGTCAAAGGTATTGCGGAGGGCTGTAAAGAGGCAGAGTGTTCACTCATTGGTGGTGAAACGGCTGAAATGCCTGGTATGTATCATGGAAAAGATTTTGACCTTGCAGGTTTTGCGGTGGGCATTGCTGAAAAAAATGAGATGAACCGACTTCCTCATGTCAAAGCGGGAGATATTCTCATAGCACTTCCAAGCTCAGGCGTTCATTCAAACGGCTTCTCACTCGTTCGTAAACTCTTCTTTGACAAGCTTGGTTACACGTTTGAAACAGAGTTCAATGGCAAACCTCTTATCGAAACCCTTCTAACCCCAACACGTATTTATGTCAAGCTCTTTAAAGCATTAAAATCACACATTAACGCGCTTGCGCACATCACAGGTGGTGGTATTGTCGAAAACTTGCCACGTGTGCTTCCTGAGGGATTGAAAGCACAGGTTTACAAGTCTAAGATTAAAACCTTGCCAGTTTTTGATTTTATGAGCCAATACGTTGAAGAGAGTGAAATGCACCGCACCTTCAACATGGGTGTAGGGATGATTTTAGTGGTCAGCCCTGAAAATGTCGATGCGGTTCTTGCACATAGTGATGGCTACGTTATCGGTGAGCTCGTAGAGGGCGAGCGTAGTGCTGTCATGCTTTAATGAGCACTGTTTATATTCTTTCAAAAATCTTCACATACTCGGTCTTACCACCGGGTATGTTCATCGTCTTGCTTCTTCTTGCCTCTTTTTATGTCAAAAAGTTTCGACTCTTTTTTCTCTGTGGAACACTCTTTTTTTATGCGCTTTGCACGAGTTATGTTGCGGATGCACTTCTTTCTCCGCTTGAAAAACCCTATAACACATCTTTGCATGTAAATGATGAAGCTAACGCTGTAGTTATTTTAGGGGGAGGCCATATAAAAGGCTCTGCCAATCTTCCACTGAGTGATGAAGCCTATAAACGTGCTATGTGGGGCATTATGGTTGCCAAATCACATAACCTGCCTGTGCTTTTTAGTGGTGCTGGCATAGAGCAAGGGTATTCGGAAAGTGATGCATTTTTAGAAAGCACTGAGGCACTAAGAACATTTTTAAACCTTGAAATTCCCACACATCTTCCTTTACATGTAAAAACATTTTCACTCCATGTCGAAGATAAAAGTTTAGATACTTTTGAAAATGCAAAGCTGAGCAAAGCACTTTTTTTAGAAGTGGGGATTGAAAAACCTACCATTTATCTGGTCACCTCCGCCTATCATATGCGCCGTTCTATCAAACTTTACGAACACTTTGGCTTTAACGTCGTTCCTACGGCAACAGCATTTAAAATCAGCACCAAAGAAAAGAACGGTTGGGATTTACTTCCTAATATTTGGGCGTTTGAGAAAAGTTATATCGCTTTACACGAATACGCAGGCTTACTCAGTTTAAAACTGCGTGGCATTCACTAACTTCGTTTGTCATTTGTTATTTTATAGATAAAACTAAACACTTCTGCTACGGCTTTGTAGAGCATCGGTGGGATTTCTTTGTTAAGCTCTATTTTTGAGAGCAATTCCACCAAGTCAGCATCTTTTTTAATAAAAATATCGTGTTCTTGAGCAAGCTTGATGATGTTATTGGCAACTTCACCCGCACCTTTAGCAACCACTTTGGGTGCGCCCTCTTTTTTCTCTCTATCGTATTTGAG
>CAYTVI010000072.1:0-10111 GCA_964441765.1 uncultured Sulfurospirillum sp. | reverse complement strand
AAACAGCCGCTTTGAGGTCTTTGCCTGCGTATCCACCCTCGTAAATACCAAAGATAGAGCCAACACTTAAATTGACATCAATCAAGCTTGAACCATCTAATGGATCGTAGCCAACACCGTAAATCCCGTTTACATGTAAAGGTGTTTTCTCCTCTTTTTCTTCGCTGACAATCTCTTTAATACAAGCAACTTTTGCAAACTCTTCTTCAATGATAAGATCACTTTTGATATCCAGTTTAAGTTGGGTATCGCCCGTAGAGTTGGTGTTGTCAGAATAGCCCGTATCATCAAATTCGATGGCTTCTTTGATACGCTTGGCTGAACGTTTAATGGCTTCATAAATTTCGGTCATGTTATTTCACTTTTTTAGCATTTTTTTCTATCCAAGCAACAACTTGCTCTGGGTTATTTAAATCAAGAAGTGCGATGTGTGAAGGAATGGCATAATCTGAAAGTGTGACACTTTCATCGACGGCTATGGCATCTGAGCAGTCAAAATAGCTCTCATCGAGTTTATTTCTAAAAATAGCGATGCGCGGAAGGGGAAGATTTTTAAGTCCTTCAACCAATAAAAAGTCAAAATCACCTAACATCGAGATGATTTCATCCAGATCTTTTTGGCGCTTTGAAAAAAGCGTTGTTCGTGTTGGCGAGGTGATAACCACTTCTGCTCCTGTTTGTGAAAACTTCCAACTGTCTTTTCCCTCTACATCAAATACTGCTTTATCGCTTGGGTCATTTTTTATAATGGCAAGTGCGTACTCTTTTTTTAAAAGTGTTGCAACTTTAACGATCAGTGTGGTCTTTCCACTGTCTGATGGTCCTGTAAAGGCAACGGCTAATGATTTCATTTTTTACCTGCTTCATGTTATAATGAGGGAAGATTATAGCAAAAAAAGGTTTAAGATAATGAAATACGCTGTGGCAATAGTGATAGTAGGACTTTTAGCAGGATGCGCGACAAAACAGCTTGATGAGAAAGTTCATAACGATACGATGTTAAATTTTAGCGTTGCCAACAGTAAAAAAATAGAACTGATAGACCCATCAACCACAGCAAAAACCTACGTCATGATTACCTATCTCAATCCTATCAAACATGAACTTATTACCCAAGAGAGTGAAAAGTTTATCATAGGAACATACATGGCAACAGGAGAGCAGAGTATTCCTTTGGTAAAATTGGCTAATTTTGAGGTAAACCAACTACCAAAAGAGGAGATTAAGGTGAAACACTTAACCTTTGAGCATCCTCTTTTAGCATTGGTCTCTTCTGCGAATCCTTGGACAGATTATCTTTTGGTCGAAGCTCCCAAAACAGAAGATATCAATATGACGATTAGTTTCGAAAACGATCAGTTACGGAGGGTATCAGCAACGTTTCGAAAAGATTACTGATAGAGGTTTCTTCTCCTAAAAGGTGACGGTAAACCACATAATTAGCAAGCACTTTTTTCCCATAGTCTCGACTCTCTTCATAGCTCACTAGCTCCATACTGCGAAATGGCTCGTAAGGGCCTTCTAAAAATGTACCACTTTGTAGAAGTTTACGGGTGAAACCGATACCACCATTGTATGCATATGCCACAAAAATAGGATGATAAAGGCTTCGCTCTAAGAAGTTGAGGTGGATGTTGGCAAACAAGTATGCCACACGAGGGTCAAACATCGCCTCAAGTTCAAAGTTCTCAAGCTTCTCTTTTTTGGCGATGTCCCGTGCGACAAAAGGCATAAACTGCATCATTCCAAGTGCGTACGACGTAGAAACCACGGAGGGTAAAAAGCGACTCTCTTGTCGTGCGATGGCAAGCATCAACGCTTGACGATGCGTCGAATACTCTTTAATCTCTTCAGGAAACGGGATTGGATAATAGTGCTTTTGATAACGTGTGGCACGCTCCATCAGGTAGCTGTAGTGTGCGACAGTGTTGGCATATTTGAATTTTTGCGCGTATGTTTCTACCTCTTCAGCACTCATCGTATACACACGGTTCATCACTTTGGGCCATGCGAAAGGGTCGCTGATATCAAAGTTTGGATGTGTACCTTCCAAAAGAGGGGAAATGATATTTTGAAGTGGAAGTTGCAACTTTTCAAGGGCATAAAGGCTGTAAATATTGATATCAGAGCTTTGGGAAAGCTTGGTTAGATAGAGTGTTTTTTTATCAATCAGATAGTTCCAAAAAAGTGCTCTATCTTTTTCGTCACGCTTGGTGGCTCTTTCTTCCGAAAGATTGAAAAAGTAACGTGCCTTCTCACTCTTTTCGTATTTGAGTGCATTAAGTCCTAAAAAAAAGAGTGTTTTAGCACTCACCTCGGAAGATGGCGTTACATGTAAAAGGGATTGTTGCCACGTAACAAGGTCATCATTTTGTACAACACTATTTACAAATGCGTTAAATTTAGGATAGGCGGAAAGGACATTGAGCTTTTCTTGCGGTAAAGCGTCTGGAAAATTTGCTTTTTTGTACGCGCTAATACTGCCTTGCAATAAATTGATAACGACTTCATTATCTTCACTTAAGGCACGTTCATACACATTGTCCGCTTTCATCAATTGTAATGTACGGAGTAACTGCGAATGATACGGTGATATACGAGGTTCTAAAGAAGCCAAATAGCTCTTAGGCAATGAGGTTACTTTTGCGAGGTTGATGCCAATATTTAAGCACGTATCGTCTTCTTTGAGTAGGGAGGTAATATCCATATCGATACAGCGTGAGATTTTCTTAAAATCTTCATTGTCCATCTTTTTTGCGAAGAGATGAAAAAAGCGAATATTCATCGTATGCACCATCCCAAAAAGTGCTCTAGCTTCTTTGGGTGTGGTCTCTTCGCGCTGAAGATAGCTGTGGATGTAAAAATCTTTGGCTAAAGAGCGAGGTTTATCGTGAAAAAACTCTAAAGTACTCGGTGGTGCTGCAAAAAGGTCTAAGGATGCAAAAAAGAGGAGTAATCCCCACCAATAAATCTTAAAGAGCATGAACTAAAGCAAATAAAAGTTTAACCGCAAACAGATCCACAAACTGCAATACTAAGATAACAATAATAGGAGCAACATCTACGCCACCAATAATGGTAGGAATGAAACGGCGAATAAACGCATACACAGGGTTGGTCAAACGGTGTAAAATCTGAACAATTGGGTTGTACGGGTCAGGGCGCACAAAGCTAATGAGAGCAGAGATAATCACCACCCAAATGTATATGTTTATAATCATATGCAAAATTTGCGCTAAGGCTTCAATAAACGTCGAAACAACTATCATCGTACGATCTCCTTAAGGTAAGTTTTTATCAGTGGATAGACGAGTGCTAACTCTAAACCACTCTTTGCTCCTGTAAGCCAAAAATAAAGGGGTTTAAAAAAAGATTCGCCTTCTAAGCGTGAAGTAGTGATAAGATATGTTTGAAAATCATCCAATTTTTCAAAATAGGGTGCTTCTAAAATCAGTTTTTGCAAAAGTTTACTCTCGTTTTCATACGCAGGATGCGGAGTTTTTTTAGCAAAAATGGCATCTATTTTTTGCTTGATTTCAAAAGTGGTACTACACTCTTGTGTATAGAGTTTTGCCAATTTTCCAATGTTTTCACACGCATACCCTAAACGTTTTGAGAGTTCCATATCAGAGAGGCGTTTGATATGGAGGACATTGATAGAACACAGCTTTTTTCTATCAAAACGCACAGGTTCTTGAGATATTTTCGTAATGTCAAACCATGAAATTGCCTCTTCTATGCTAAAAATCTCTTTTGGCGTGAGATTTCCTAAAAGAAGCAGATAATTCAAAATCGCTTCAGGCATAAACCCTTGGTCTAAGAGCTCTTTGACGTTACATGTTTCATCTTCTATCATATGAAGGGTGGGTGCGTGCGTGTAAGGAATTTCTTGGTCGTATCCGAGTGCTTTTCGCACCAATGTTTGTTGTGGTGCATCAAGGAGTTCTCTTTCTTCATCGATGATACAACTGACACCTTGAAGCATATCGTCACACGCACATGCAAACGTGTTTGTGGGGTATTTCTCTTGGGTCATCATGACAAAACTATCAAGGTTATCCTTAGAAGCTTTAAGGCGAATCACAAAAGGATGGGGGTTGTTTAACACCTCTTCAGGGCTTAGGTTTTCGCATGTGCCATCATAAGGCGATGCTTTATCTTTTGAACAAAAACAGATAAATGCCTTTTTTTTATCTAAAAGAGTTGAGGCAAATTGTAAGTGGTATTTGAAATTTTCACTCTGATAGTAAAGATAATCATACCTCAATCCAAAAAGCTTTAGGGTCTCAAGAATCTCATCATCTTTCCCCTCAATGAGGCTTTTTTTGTCAATATCTGCGATACGTACAATAAAGGGGCTATGGGATTGTTTAGCGCAGAGGTAGTTTAACAGAGCAATGCGAAGGTCACGAATGTGTAAGTCGCATGTGGGAGAGGCTACAAATCTAAACATGCTTTAACGTCTCGCTTACAAGTGCGTTTACCACGCTTGGATTGGCTTTCCCACCGCTTTGTTTTAAAACAAGCCCCACAAAAAAGCCAAAAAGATTGGTGTTGCCTGCTTTATATTTTGCTACATTTTCAGGGTTTTTGGCTATCACGTCATCAATGAGCGGTTTGAGTATTTCAGGGTCGCTGATTTGTCTAAGCCCCTTTGCCTCAACGATTGATTTTGGTTCTTCGCCTGTTTTTACCATCTCTTCAAAGACCTGCTTGGCGATTTTATTTGAAATCGTTTCATTGTCTATCATCTCAACAAGTTGGGCTATTCCTTTGGCGTTAAAGTGTAACACGCCTCCTTGCTTGAACTCACGAGCAACTTCATTGGCAACGATATTTGCAAGAGTGATAGGGCTGTGCAAAAGGCAAAGTGTTTCTTCATAAAAAGAAGAGAGTTGCTCATCACGAGCGAGTGTATTCGCAATTTCGCTGTTAAGCCCATGTTTGGTGTACGTTTCAAAGCGTGCTTTTTCAGCTTCACTCATAGGGACGACATCACCTTCAATATGCACTTTTTTCACCTCAGGTTTGGGTGAATCTTTAAGCACTTCTGTTTTTTTACTCCATGAGTCTTTGAGCCCTACGATTTTATTAAATACAGGGTGCGCATCGGTATAATCAATCGGGTCAGCGTAAAAATAGCCTTGTCTTTCAAACTGAAAACGAACATCTGGTTTTTCACTAATGACGGAGGGTTCAATAAAGGCATTTTTATTGACATGTAAAGAATCAGGGTTCAAATCTTCCACGTTTTCTGGTGCATCAACTTTGTACAAACGCTCATAGAGTCTCACTTCGATTTGTTTGGCGTGTTTCGCACTCACCCAATGAATCGCACTTTTGGTTTTGATGCCACTCGTGTCTGAACCGCTTTTAGAATCAGGGTGATACACCACTTTTAGCTCAATAATGTTTCCACTTGCATCTTTGATAATTTCTTTACATGTAAGAATGTAGGCGTGCTTGAGTCGCACGGGTTGGGTTGGCGTTAAGCGATGGTAGCCCTCTATCGGGTTTTCCATAAAATCATCTCGCTCGATGTAAATCTCTTTGGCAAAAGGAAGCTTGCGTGAACCAACTTTGGGTACATCGTGTGGGTAATACGAAGCGTCTATCTCCTCTTCGCCCTCGTAATTTTCGATGGTTACTTTTAAAGGGTCTAGCACGCACATGACACGAGGGACTTTTTGGTTTAAATCATCTCGTATGCAAAATTCTAGTTGCGCCACATCGACCATGGAGTTAGCTTTAGCGATACCAATTTGCTCACAAAAGTTGATGATAGATTCAGGCGTATAACCTCGTCGTTTATAGCCTGCGATGGTAGGAAGCCTTGGGTCATCCCAGCCATTTACATAATTGCCATTGACCAGTTCTAAGAGTTTTCGTTTGCTCATGACGGTATAGTTCATGCCAAGTCTTGCAAACTCGTGCTGATACGGTCTTGGAGGGGTAAGCTCAAGCGCGTCTAAAACCCAGTCGTAAATGTCACGGTTGTTTTCAAATTCGAGCGTACAAATCGAGTGGGTAATGCCCTCGATGTAGTCCGATAAACAGTGCGCATAATCGTACATCGGATAGATGCACCACTCATCTTTTGTTCTAAAATGATGTGCGTGGCGGATACGATACAAAAGTGGGTCGCGCATTTTCATATTGGCGGCACTCATGTCGATTTTGGCACGTAAGACGTGTTCGCCATCTTTAAATTCACCTTTTTTCATACGCTCAAATAGGTCTAAATTTTCTTCAATGGAGCGCTGTGCATAGACACTTCTGCGACCCGCTTCTGTAACAGAGCCACGGTATTCGCGTATCTCTTCTTCGTTTAAGCTATCCACATAGGCTTTGCCCATTTTGATGAGTTGTACGGCGTATTCATACAGTTTTGGGAAATAATCCGATGCATAGCGCACTTCACCATTCCAGCTAAAACCTAGCCACACCACCGCATCTTTGAGCGCTTCTACATAGCGCATATCTTCTGTTGTTGGGTTGGTGTCGTCCATGCGGAGGTTACAATGCCCTTTAAAATCGCGTGCAATGCCAAAATTGATACAAATAGACTTCGCATGTCCAATGTGAGGAAAGCCATTTGGCTCTGGAGGAAATCGTGTCACAACGCCTGTATATTTGCCAGATTTTAAATCCTCATCGACAATTGTGCGTAAAAAATCTTTGCTCTCGTTCATTTTATTCAAACCTTTTTGATATAAAATCTTGCTTTACGTTATAGGACAAGATTGTATCTTATGTGCGATAAAGAGTCTATTAAAGAAGACGAATTTAAGTTTATTTCGCTTCTAAACAACACTTTTTTTTATGCACTTAAAGGTTTGATTTCAAACAATGCTCCCTCTTTTGTATTTTTTACATGTAAAGATTTGCCATACTTTTTAAGGATGTCTTTGCACATCTTAATGCCCAAACCACTGTGGATATCGTGGGTGAGATTTTCCAAAATAGCAGGCTCTACCCCACCACAATTATCCTGAAAGCAGATGGTCGTTTCATCAATGGTAATGATGATGTACGGGTATTCAATCGAGCGTTTTTGCGCAATATTGAGCGTATTGGAGAGGATGTTCATCCACACTTGCATCCACTCATTACGAATACCTTGAAGATGCGTATTGCTGATAATGGTGAAAATAATTTCAAGGTTGAGGTTTTTGATGCGCGTATCAATGATGCTGATGACGGCTTTAATCGAATCATGCACTTCAAACTCTTGTATATTGTTTGAGGGTTTGTAGTATTCTAAAAAATTTTGCATGGTCTCAGACATAAAATCGATGGTTTGCTCGATCTCTTGGGTACTTTTATCGAGCAAGGAGAGAGGAATTTCTCTATTTTGCATAATATGCGCCCGAAGACCTAGATTGATGTAGCTGATTTTGGTGAGATTGTCGCGCCATTGATGGGATATATTTGCCATTAAATTGCCAAGGGCGGCTTGTTTGGATTGTTGAAAAAGTGCTTTAGAATGTTCAAGATTTTGGGTGACTTCTTTATTCACTTTTTTTCTTAGCTGATAGTTCCAAAGCAAAATAAAAGAGGTAAGTATACTTAAAAGTAAAAGCCCGTAGAGTAGCCAGCGATAGCTATGTGTGTTGGTTTCAAGTTTGATGTAGACATGTTTATTGATGATGTGTTTTTTATCTTCTTCGCTTAAGCTTTGTACCCCTAAATTTAAGATATCTCTTAACATAGGCTCATCTTTGCGTATCCCAATACGTAAAAAATTGGTATAATCTTTAGGCTGTCCCACGATTTTAAGGTTAAAAAGATTCTCTTTTTTGATGGTATAAGCAGCCACCATCAAAGAGCGCAGTGTCAAATCTGCTTTTTTTTCTTCCACCAGTCTAAAGGCTTCTTCTTCTGTAATAACAGGGATAATTTTAAAATTTGGATAATCTTTTTGAAAACGCTCCAGTATAGCCGTATCTTTTAAAAGTGCAATGGAGTATTTTTTTAAGCCAGCAATATCTTCAATGTAGGCGTGTTCGCTTCGTGCGATAAGCACATTGGGGTCTTCGATGATAGGAGCTGTGTAGAGGAGCCATTGGTCTCGTTTTGGCGTTTGATTGACAAGACTTAGGATATCGCATTCGTAATTTTGTGATTTTTTAACACTCTCTTGCCATGTTGAAGTCGGAAGGAGTTTTATCGTGATATCAAGACGCTGTGCAATCAGACGAATAATGTCTGCGGCAATGCCCTCATGCTCTTTTTTGTCATTAATCTTTTCAAACGGCTCCCATTCAGGGTCAACACACATGGAAATTGTCCGTTTTTCCCTCAAATAGGCGAGGTGTTCATCACTTAAAGGAATCGTTGAAGCAAGGCTTACATGTAGTGCCAAACAAAGAAGAATCAATGCTTTTATCATACGATTAACTTATAACCCACATCGGGGATAGTGTGTAAAAATGTTTTTCCAAAACGCCTACGAATACGCATAATAAAGTTGTTAAGTGCAGAATCACTCATCGTTTCATATTCATAGACATACGCTAAAAACATATCTTTTGTTAAAACGCTACTTTTATGTTGGCAAAGCATTTCAAAGAAGAGAATTTCTTTTTTGTTGAGCTCAAAAATATTCTCTTCTTTGATGACTTTTTTAAGAGACTTGTCATAAATAAATCCATCTTTGAGATTAACAAGTGTTTGTGCGTTCGCTTCGATTTTTTTTAAACACTCTTCTAAACTTTCGACCAGCATTTTAAAGTTGATGGGTTTAAGCAAATAGCCACTCAAACCTAATGTCATCGCACGAAACAAAAGAGCTTCATCTTTATGGCCGCTTAAAACCAAAATAGGGATGGTCGTGTTGGTTTTACGAACATCTTTAATAAAATCAAGCCCATTTTCATTTTTAAGATGAATATCCGAGATGATAATATCTATCCGCTCTTTTGCTAAAAGTGTAAATGCCTCTTGTATTGTGTGCGCTACCAAAACACGTGCGACAAACATTCCAAAAAGCGATATGGCATTGTCTATAAATTCGATATTGTCTTCTAACAAAAGTAAGGTTTTATCAGCTAATTGTTTCATCGTCTCATGACTTTCAAAGGTTGTTGTGCAGAAACTATAGTATAACAAAATCGCAAACGTATCGCAAAAAATGTTTATAAAATGCGATACGTTTACGAAGTTAGAAAAGTAGAATACTTCATAACAAAACTATAACAAATAAAGGAGTAAGCATGCGAAATACTTACCTACAGATGTGTGACTACGGTTCGCGATTTAGAATCTTAAAGGGTGGGAAAATATCAATGGTTGTTTCAGCATTTATTGCAGGAGCAACATTGCTGCATGCCGCACCTAGTGGAGGAGTGGTGACTTCAGGAGTAGCGAGTATTGCTCAAAGTGGGGTTGTGACTACGGTGAACCAAAGTTCACAAAAAGCCTCGATTAATTGGCAAAACTTCTCCATAGCAGGGAACGAAACAGTTAACTTCAATCAACCAAGTGCCTCAGCTATTACCCTTAATCGTGTTGTGGGAAATGAAAAAAGTATTATCAATGGAGCACTGAATGCCAATGGACAAGTATGGATACTTAACTCTAATGGTGTGTTGTTTAATGCTAATGCAAAAGTGAATACTTCAGGAATCCTAGCTACAACCAAAGCCCTAAGTGATGAGGATTTTCAAAATGGAGTGTATAGCTTTAAAGGAAGTTCTACCGCATCGGTTGTCAACTTAGGGGAGATAACCATTAACAATGGAGGCTATGCATCTTTACTTGCGAACACCGTCTCTAATGAAGGAACCATAAAAGCCATTCAAGGATTTGTCACCCTAACAGGTGCCAATGAAGCCACCATAAATCTTAATGGCAATTCACTTGTTAGCCTAAAAGTAGATAAAGGTGTATTGGATGCTTTGGTAGAGAACAAAGGTGCTATTGTTGCTGATGGAGGTCATGTATACTTAACCACCAACGCCGTTAATGAACTCCTAAAAGGCGTTGTTAACAATACAGGTATCATTGAAGCGAAGTCGATGGATGACTTAAAAAGTGAAGTAATACTTTTTGCTCATGGTGGAACAGCAAATGTATCAGGCACTATCGATGCAACGGGTGGTTTTGTTGA
>CAYTVI010000071.1:1917-10437 GCA_964441765.1 uncultured Sulfurospirillum sp. | reverse complement strand
TTTATGCTCCTTTGATATACCGAGCCCTTTTTGCCTCTTTGATTTTGGTGATATCCACTAAGATGAAGCTATCGACACAGTTAGCGAAATCTTTATCGATATTGTAGTCCAAAAACAAAATGCCACCTTCATCACACAGTTCGGTGTACTGCTTATAAAGGGTTGGCACACTCAAATCCATCAAAGAGAGCTGTTCTTTTAAGGTCGCAAAGTCCTCTTTATAATCACTCCCTTTAAAAAGACTCAGTGCCTCTTCACGTTCCGTTTTACTCATAAAATAACTATTTCTCGCACTCACCAATTTTTGAGGTGTTGAAAAATAGAGGCTATAAAAACTAATAATGAGGTTCTTTGCGATTTTGGGATAGACATCGCTTAGGCTCACAGGACCGTACATGTAACGAATATGAGGGTTTTTAAACAGATATGCTCCAATACCTTGCCACAGATAATCAAGCGCCCTGCTTCCCCAATAGCGCGGTTGCACAAAACTACGTCCAAGCTCTATCGCATTGGTCATGTAAGGCTCAAAACCCTCTTCAAACTCAAAAAGCGTATGGGAGTAAAAGCCCTCTTTCCCAAAATACTCCTTGATAAAATTCGCCTCGCCAATGCGGTATGCGCCCACCACTTCCAACTCTTCATCGTCCCATAAAATGATGTGTTTGTAGTGTCTATCAAAGGTATCCACATCACGCTTACTTCCTGTTCCCTCTTCAACTTTACGAAAAGTAAATTCTCGCAAACGTCCTATCTCTTTCATAAGAGCACTGCCCCATTCGTGTTCATACAAATAGATTTTTTTGCCATCGTTTGTTTGCCCTAAAAGGGTTGATTTTTTAAGCTCGGCACGAATCGTTTTTCGTTCTTCAGGGTGCGCAATGGCGGTTTGTGTCGTAAAAAGCCCTTTTTTGCCTTTACTGATTTTGTAGAGGTGTTTTTTAAGAAGATTAATGAGCACCGTATCGCTAAAACCAGAGTTTTGTAAAGTCTTGTACGCAATCATCTCACCGATTTTAAAATGGATGATTTTGGAGCGTTTTTTAAACATCTCGCTCGCCAATAAAAAGGTGGCTATTTTTTTATTGATGAGTGAGAGCGTATAAAACGTCGGTGAGTTTTTTGCGTCAATAAATACAGGCAATATAGGCGAATTGCTCTTTTGCGCAAATTTTAAAAACCCTTTTTTCCATTTCGCATCTTTGATGCCCGTAGGATGAGCACGGGAGACTTCACCTGAGGGAAAAACAATAAGGGCTTCATCATGTTCAAGCGCATCGTAGATTTTTTTCAAAGATTCTTTTGCGGTTGTGCCTCCTAAATTGTCGATAGGAATGAGCAGGTTTTGCAAAGGTTCTATTTGCATCAAAACATCATTGGCTAAGACTTTGATGTCACTTCGCACCTCTTTGACAAGGGCAATGAGAGCAAGTGCGTCCAAAGCACCCAAAGGATGATTGGCGATGATGATGACACGTCCAGAACTTGGAATGTTGGCTTTGTCTTTGTTTGAAAGCGTGTAACCAAAGTTAAAATACTCCAACACCGCTTCCACAAAATCAAACCCCTTGTACGCTTCCCCATGAATCAAAAAGTTGTTAATCTCCTCTTGATGCAAAATCTTTTTCAAACAATAGACCACAAAATTGCGAAAGAGTGCGGGGTAACTTAAAATGCTAGGGTACTTTAAACTCAGTGTCTTTTCAATGTCCACCATGGCATCATCTCCTTTATCTTTTTGGGCACATTATAAAAAGAGGCGATTACAAGGCGGTAACAAGGAAGAGACTTTTATGTTACCATATCGTAATGATTTTGAACTACAATAATGCCAATTTATTCTAAGGAAATGAAATGCTTCAAAAATACGAAGAGAGATTGGTTGAGATTAAAAAAATGCTTTTAGAATTGGGCTCAGAAGTAACAATGTCATGCGAAAAAGCGCTCAGTGGCATGGAAAGTTTAGATGCTTCACGTTTTGAATCCGCTCGTATGATGCTTAAAAATGCAGAATCCCAAGCCAATGCCATCGACAATGAAATCGTCGTTACCTTAGCTCTTTTTGGTCCTGAAGCCAAAGACCTTCGTAAAATGGTGGCGTATCTTAAAATCACTAACGAAGTGGTCAAAATCGCTGAAAATGTCCGTAGTTTTTCCAAACGCATGGCGCTTCACCTTCAAGGCGACGTTCCTTTAACATCCTTACATGAATACTCAACGCACCTGTGTAAAACAGCGATTAAAGCGGTGACCCTTGCCATTAGCACTATTGATTTTGCTGATAAAGATGCGTTGGAAGATGCGTATCGCAGAGTGAAAGTCGAAGAGAGTAAAAGCGATGATTTATACTCGATTTTAGAAAAAAATGTTCTAAGCGATATCGCTAAAATGATAGACCAATCGGCTGATTTTATTCAGATTTTGAGTACAATGCGCAAACTAGAACGCATGGCTGATCGCAGTGTCAATATCGTTCAACTCATGATTTTTGCCCGTGTGGGTGGGGAGATGAAGACGTATTAAGATGAAACAAACGATTTTAATCATCGAAGATGAAGAGGATTTATTGGAACTTTTGGAGTACCATCTCCAAAAAGAGGGCTATGAAACACTGGGCTTTTTAAGCACCAAAAACGTGGAAAAATGCCTTCAAGAAGAGCCCATAGACCTTCTCATCGTTGATCGAAATTTACCCGGTGTGGAAGGCAGCGAATTTGTCAAAATCTTGCGCGAAAAAGGCTTTTCACAAGCGGTGATTTTTGTCACCGCAAAAAACAGCGACACACACATCGAAGAGGGATTTTTACGAGGGGCGGATGATTATGTGACCAAGCCTTACAACATGAAAGAGCTTCTTCTTCGCATCAAAGCGATACTTTCTCGCACATCGCCGCAAAACAAAAGTACCCTCTCTTACCGTGATTTGAGTCTTGATTTGGAAGCGCACACGTTACATGTAAATGCAAAACTTATTGAACTCACAAAGTTAGAGTTTGATTTGCTCAAAACCCTTATCGAAAACAAAAACTCTGTGTTGAGTCGAGAGTTCTTACTCGAACACGTGTGGAAAAACGATGAGTTTTTTCAAGACAAAACGGTCAATGTCGCCATCAACCGACTGAAAGCGAAAATCGACCCTACCAAAGAAAAAGAGTACATCAAATCCATTTGGGGCGTAGGATACACCTTATGCTAATGCTCCACCAACACTTCACAAGGGCACTTTTAGCCCTCTTTTTATCGACATTGCTTCTCTCCGGAGTGGTGAGTTATTTTACCATCAAAAGTGACAACATAGAGCGCTATGGGAAAGAGCTTGAAGCACACATCAAAATCATCAAACTCCAGCTCCCAAGCCTTGAGAAAAGTGAATCGTTCGCAAAAGCTTTTAAAGAGCAAACACAGATGCGCTTTACCCTCATTAACGAAGAAGGGGTTGTCTTAGCAGAAAGCGATACAGAAAGTGAAAGCATGGACAACCATGCCCGTCGTGAAGAGATTATCAAAGCCAGTCGTGAAGAGTTTGGTCACGCGGTGCGTTTTTCTGATTCGGTGAAGAGTAATTTTTTATACGTTGCACACCGTTTTAAGATAGACGATAACATCTTGTTTATTCGTCTTGCGACTAACATCGATACCATCATGCATAATTTTTACAACTTATGGATAAAAATCACCCTTATCTTTACCCTCTCCATTCTTGTAGGACTTTATGGTGCCTATATTTTAAGCCAAAAAATTCGTCGTGAAATCGACAAGATTATCGCCAATCTACAACAAATTGCCGATAAAGAGTACAAGATAGGTCTTTCATCGCATTTTAGTTTTGAGTTTTTTGAAATCGCCAACTACCTTAAAAAACTAGCAAGCAAACTTGAAAAACGTGCCAAACAAAAACGCAAATACACTGCCAAAATCAAGCTCATCAGCCAACAACGAAGCGATGTTATCTCCGCGATTAGCCATGAGTTTAAAAATCCCATTGCTTCCATTATGGGATACGCCCAAACACTCCTTGATGACCCAGATGCCAATACGCAAATCAAAGAGCGTTTTTTAGGGAAAATCGTTCAAAATGGGCAAAAAATTTCTCATATGATAGACCGTCTTACTTTAGCAACAAAATTTGAAAATGGTGATTTTACAACCCAAAACACCACTTTTGATGTGGCAAAAGTCGCAGCAGAAGTGGCACAAACATTTCGTGAAAAGTATCCTCAGCGTATTATCACCACCTCTTTGCCTGAACACACTATTAGTGCGGATAGGACGATGATAGAGATTGTTATCTCCAATTTGATTGATAACGCTCTTAAATATTCAGAAGAAGCGGTACATGTTTGTATCGAAAATAATGCTTTACATGTAAAAGATGAGGGCATTGGTATCAAGGAAGATGAAATCGAAAAAGTGACGCAAAAATTCTACCGCTCAAACACACACTCATGGGATAACTCGATGGGACTAGGGCTTGCGCTCGTTGGCTACATCTTAAAACTGCACAACTCACAGCTGGAGATACAAAGTAGCTTAGGTGTGGGATCTGATTTTTCATTTAAATTGCCTTCAAACTGATTGGTGCTATCATAAGAGATCGAAAATCTCTTTAAAAGGCACCTATCATGTATAATATGGGCGAACCCCGCATCAAAATCGTCGCTATGCCTAAAGACACAAACCCTTCTGGAAATATCTTTGGTGGATGGATTATGTCCCAAATCGATATCGCAGGCGCACTCGCAACACGCGATTTGAATGTAGGTCGTGTGGTAACGGTCGCGGTTAATTCGATGGAGTTTCGAGAAGCGGTTAAAGTGGGCGATGTACTAAGCTGTTATGGGAAAATCCTCAAAGTGGGCAAAACTTCTTTAACGGTACAAGTCGAAGTGAACTCCGAGCGTTCTCAAGATGGAAGTCGAAGATGTTTACACGTCACAAGTGCTATCATCACCTACGTTCATGTAGACGAGCATGGACACAAACTTTTGATTCCGTATACGGACAATGAACTTCTAGCCCTTGGAATTGAGCAAAAAAGCCTCGCATAGATACGCTATTTACTTTTTTTAACTATAGTTGCACTGCATAAATTCCATCACATACTTTACATGTAAAAAAGGTTCAAGATGCTTCTCTTTACGCTTGCTATTATTTTAGGTCTCGTTTTACTCATTTGGAGTGCCGATAGATTTATTGAAGGGGCTGCTTCTACCGCCAATCATTTAGGAATGCCCCCCTTGCTCATCGGTATCTTAGTCGTCGGCTTTGGTACAAGTGCTCCTGAGATGGTGGTCTCTGCCATCGCTGCACTTGAGGGCAACCCTTCTTTAGCGCTGGGAAACGCGCTTGGCTCAAATATTGTCAATATAGCACTCATTTTAGGAGCAACTGCCCTTATCTCTCCTATCGTTGTCGAATCCACAATCATTAAAAAAGAGATGCCATTACTGATGCTTATCGTTGTGCTCATTGGTTATATGCTTATCGACAATACCCTCACGCTACTTGAAGGTATTATCCTTCTTGCAGGCTTCTTTTCATTGATCGCGTGGTCTGTGATAAACGGATTAAAAAGCAAACGTGATGCCCTTGCTAAAGAGGTCAATGCTGAATTAAAAGTTCATGCCATGAGTTTGGGTTGGAGCTTACTCTGGCTTTTAATAGGTTTGGTGGTGCTGGTCTTAAGCTCTCGTTTATTGGTCTGGGGAGCTGTGGGTGTTGCAAAAGACTTAGGTATTAGTGATTTGATTATTGGGCTTACCATCGTCGCACTGGGGACTTCTTTGCCAGAGCTTGCCTCTTCTATCATCGCAGCACGAAAAGGAGAACATGACATTGCTATCGGCAATATTGTAGGCTCTAATATGTTTAATATTTTAGCGGTTATTGGTATTGCAACGGTTATCAAACCTATGGAAGTTATTGAAGCTGAGATTTTCAACCGCGATTGGAGCATCATGGCGGTACTAACATTTATGCTCTTTTTGATGGCTTTTAACGTCAATAGAACAAACGGACGTATCACCAGACTCAAAGGCGCTATTTTACTCTTCTCATACATCGCCTATAACAGCTATTTAGGATGGATTTTAAGTAGCTCCTTGCTCTAAAGTGTTACGATATAACACATCTTTAAAAAAGAAATCTTACGAATAAAGGGCTTTTAAAAAAAGTCCTTTTTATGTCTTGATGCTCCGTTAGAATAGTCTAAAATTTAAAAAATGGATTATTCAATGGAAAAATCATGCTTTAAGAAGATAGGATTAGCCCTTATTTTAGGCGTTATAGGCTTTGGTGTTGGACTCTTAGGCTTTTCTCCTCTTCACTCAACACTGATTGGTGTTTTAGTATTTTTAGTCACGCTGTGGACAAATGATGGCTTGCCATTAGGCGTTGTTTCATTACTTCCCATCATTTTGTTTCCCTCTTTTGGGCTTCTCTCCACCAATGCTACTACCACCAATTATGCGAATCCCATCATCTATCTTTTCCTCGGTGGCTTTTTGTTAGCCATCGCTACGGAAAAAATTGATTTGCATAAAGTCATCGCATCAAAGATTTTAACCCTCTTCCCAAGCACGCCACGAGGAATTATCCTCTCGCTTTCGTTTACGTCAGGCATTTTAAGTTCTATCCTCTCTAACACGACAACAGCCTTGTTATTGATTCCTATTGCCTCATTTTTAACGTCACATAAAGTGCTAAAAATACGTTTCATTTTAGCAATTGCCTATGGGGCAAGTATTGGAGGGATTATCACACCCATTGGAACACCCCCTAATATGCTAATGCTAGGCTTTATGGAAAGTCATGGTATGGCGATGATTCCTTTTGTAAAATGGGTAGCCCTTGTCGCACCTTTAGCATTTGTTATGCTCATTTTGATGTCACTTTTACTCTCTTACGGGCTTCACAATGTAGGGAAGATTGGTGAAATCGAAGAAAAACATGCCCTAACACCTGATCAAAAACACCTTTTATGGATTCTTGGCTCTTTAATCGTTCTTTTGTTTGTAAACTCTCCTATAGAGCCTTACTATAAAGGGCTAGGACTCGATGAAAAAATTATCCTTCTCTCGTATGGTTTGTTGATGTTTGTTCCCAAAATTGGTGTTTTAACATGGGCTGATAGCAAAAAAGTGCCTTATGACATCATGTTTTTATTTGGTGCAGGTTTTGCGATTGCGGCAGCATTTTCTAAAACGGGACTTGCCAATGAAGTGGCTACAAAGCTGATGCTCATCGCTGATTTTTCACCGTGGCTTATTTTGCTCATTGTCGCAACATTGATGACCTTTACCACCGAGGTAACCAGCAACACAGCGCTTATCTCCATTACGCTTCCTATCATTTACTCTTTAGCACAAGCTGTTGGAGCCGATACGCAACTTCTCATGATGGTCGCTACCATTTGTGCAAGTTATGCCTTTATGCTCCCTATCGCCACGCCACCTAACGCCATTGCGATGAGCACAGGAGAAGTGAATGTCGCCACCATGGCAAAATTTGGCTTCGTACTCAATCTTTTAGGTATCGGACTTATTACGCTTACAGCGATGGTTTACTGGAGATATTTTCTTTAAAAACCTAAATTTGCCCCGTCTTAACAAAACACGGGGCATCTCATCACAAGCTTTATTTGAAACTTACATGTAAAAATTATTTTCCGTCTTGATATCCATATTGCACAGCGTATGTTTCTCCAAACACACACATCGCATCAAGAACTTTTTCAAGCTCTTTTCCCATCGGGCTTAGCGCATACTCAACCCTTGGAGGCACTTCAGCAAAGACGGTTCGCTCTACGATATGAGAGGCTTCTAGCTCTTTGAGTTTTTGGGTGATGGTCTTTTGGGTGATTTGAGGAAAGGCTTCGCAAATCTCTTTAAAACGCTTCTTCCCACCCAATAAAATATAAACAATATAAATCTTGCTTTTATCGTTGATAATATCTAAAGTCAGCTCCACCGGACAGTGGAACGATTTGTCATCTATGTGTATCATTTTTCACCTCGCTTATGAATTATACCATAAGAATGTTTTTTGTTCATTACTTACTTTTTTTACTGTAAGGAAATTATAAGTAGTTTAGGGATATATTTTCCAAAATCATTTTAGGAGAATTACCATGAAAAAAACACTCATCATTTTAGCCCACCCCAACATCGCCGAGTCAAGACTCAATAAAACGCTTCTTCAAGAGCTTGATGACGATACACATGTCACCATTCACGATATCTACGCAACCTATCACGTGGCTGAAAACATCGATGTAGCAAAAGAACAAGCACTTTTAGTGAGTCATGATCGTATCATTTTTCAATTTCCACTCTACTGGTTTAGCACCCCAAGCCTTCTGAAAGAGTGGCAAGACAAAGTATTGACCTATGGGTTTGCGTATGGAAGTGAGGGCAATCAACTGGCAAACAAAGAGTTTAAAGTGGTCGTCACAACGGGCGGTGCGCAAAGTCAGTACCAAGAAGCTTTTGCTATTGATAACTTCTTACTGCCTTTCCAAGG
>CAYTVI010000071.1:0-1817 GCA_964441765.1 uncultured Sulfurospirillum sp. | reverse complement strand
CCATTGTAACACGTATGCGACTCATCAATCACCAAGTCCAAAACACCCTCAACCTGAGAGAGCTCAAAGGTTTGGGCTTTGGTAAGATGCATGAGCGGATAGTGAAATGTGATGTTGGCTTCACTGCCAAGATTAAGCGCAAGCTCCAACGCTTTGACAAAAGGCTCTCTACAATCAGGATAGCCTGAATAATCGGTCTGATTGACACCGATGATGATGTGCTCTATGCCTTGTTTTTGAGCAAAGGCGTGTGCGAGGGTAAAGAAAATGGCATTGCGATTAGGCACAAATGAAGCAGGTAAGTTCGTATGCGTACTGTGATGCGCACCGATATCTTGCGTACCATCGATCAGTGCGGAGTCATTGAGCTGTGAAAACGCATCAAGACTCAGCAAGGTATTTTTTACATGTAACGCTTGCGCTATTTTCCTCGCTTGAGCGATTTCAACACGATGTTTTTGACCATAATCAAAGGTGATGGTTTCCACTTCATCAAAACGGTTTTTTGCCCAACCAAGGCAGGTAGTACTGTCTTGTCCACCGCTAAATACAACAAGGGCTTTACGCATCACTCTACTCCTAAAAACTTATGCAACTGTGCACTTAAAATAAAACGGGGATGCGCTTTAACAAACTCAACACAAAAGGCAACATTTTCAAAATTGGGCTTATCTTTTTCATTTTGAGGCTGAATAAAAATAGGCTTGTAGCTCTTAAACGCGATGATTTTATCAATTTTTGAAGTTTTGGAAACGACAAACTTGACCTCATCGTAGCCATTTTTAGCGATATGATTCCAATCTTTTGGGCTATATGTCACCCAATTGGCATTCACAATATTGGAAAAATTGTACCCATTGGTCTCCACCGCAACCGAGTACATATGCGCTTGCAAAAACTCGATAAAACCGTTTAAATCATAAATACTCGGCTCTCCACCTGTAATGACGATATGGTGTGAAGGATAAGCTTTGATTTTGGCTAAGACATCATCATAACTCAAGCTCTCATACTCACCCTTATGCAACATCTCATCGCAAAACCCACAGCTAAGATTGCATCCATGCAAGCGAATAAAGATACAAGGAATCCCCACTTGTGAGCCTTCCCCTTGAATCGAATAAAAAATTTCTACTATTTTTAACATAACACTCTTTTACATTTAATAGCTCGCATCATAATATATCTTCACTAAAAAGCACGTCAAGAATTTTTTTTATATCTCTTTTTGGGTATCATTTAAGTATTAAAATAAAGGTTACATGTAAAATGATTTGGCAAATAAGTAAAGAGTTTGATTTTTGTTACGGGCACCGTGTTTGGTCGCAACAGCTTGACAGTGAATTTTCGCTCACGGGCTGTTTGGCGTGCCGTCACTTGCATGGGCATCAAGGAAAAGTCATCGTTTATCTTCAAAGCACAGAGCTTAAAGATGGTATGGTGACAGACTTTCACCACCTTAACTGGTTCAAACAGTTTTTAGATACCACACTTGACCACAAATTCATCATCGATATCAACGATCCTCTTTTTGCAACCTTACTGCCCCATTTTGCGGACAAACAAAATCTCATTGGACATGAAGCAGGCTATAAAATCCCTGATTTAAACCGTGTCAAAGAGGAGCCAAACCACATCATCGAAATGTATGATGGCTATATTATCGTTGATTTTGTGCCAACGAGTGAGAATATCTCGACATGGTTGCTTCAAATTATCGCAAAAAAGATGAGCCGTTTGGGAGTTAAAGTATCGCATGTGGAGTTTTTAGAAACCCCTAAGAGTCGAAGTATCGTTTATAACGATAAGTAGGGAAA
>CAYTVI010000070.1:0-10565 GCA_964441765.1 uncultured Sulfurospirillum sp. | reverse complement strand
ATGGCGAGAGGGTGTAGGAATCGAACCTACCGGCAAACGGTCAACCGCCCACCCAATCGGCTTTGAAGGCCGTGATGCACACCAGAGTCATATACCCCCCAAAAGAAGAAACTCATTTTAACCAAGAAAGTGTAAAAAAAAGCTTTATAGGAAATAAAGTAAGCTTCTTTTATAATCCTTTTACATGTAAACAAAAGGAGGTAGCATCGTGTTAAAAATATTTTTTTTCTTGCTGGTTCCTTTTTATCTGTTTGGAGCACCGAGTAGCGAAAATATTTGGGTGAAAGTGGGAAAGATTTATGGGATTGAGCCAAGACTTTTGTACTCTATCGCAAAGGTAGAGAGTGATTTGGATCGATACGTGGTGGCGTTTAGTTTTAATAAAATGACCCCAAAACAGGTGCAAGATTTGAGTGCTTTTTTGGCTAAAAATCGCATTGAGAGTAAGCAACACACGCAAGTCATTGCCATTCGCAGTAAAAATAAAGCAGAAGCAAGCAAGGTTGTGCATTTTCTCTACACGAACAACTATCCACGTTTTGACACAGGCATTATGCAGATTAACTCTATCCATAAGCCTTTACTTGACAAAGCAGGTATCTCGTTTTATGACTTATTTGACCCAAAAATCAATATTCAAGTAGGAGCGTATATCTTAGCGACCTGTTTTGAAAAGCACAAAAATGCCAAAGATGCTATCAATGCCTACAATGGCAAAATCAACGACAACCCATATTCCGCTAAGGTTTTTAAGGAGTTTAAAAAACTTTACGGCTCCTACCAAAGCGGGCAAACAAAACTTTACTATCGCAATCCCTCATAGTTCGCCCAAACGGTATCCTACCTCTTTAACCATCACGATGGCACCTTCTGGGAGCTTTTTGCGTAAGCGTTTGATGAGCGCTCGCATATTCATGGCGCTTGTGTCTTCCCCCTCCCACACATACTCTTCCAATTCGTTAAAACTGATAACACGGTGACGGTCTTTGATGAAAAGGTCTAAAAATAAAATCTCTTTTTTAGCCAGTTTTATCTCTTCACCACTGGAATCAAACAAGCGATGATTGATGTAGTCATAACTAAAACCACTCCATAATGAGAGTGTTTGAGAGGGTTGTTGGCAGAGTTTTTTCACTTTTTGTGTGAGTTCGTAGATGAAAAAAGGTTTTTTCAAGTAGTCATCACAGCCGATTTCATACGAAGCTTGGATTTTTTCCAACTCGTGGTTAGAGCTGATGATGATGGCTGGGATATTTTTATGGTACAAACGCACTGTCTCTAAGATAGAAAGTCCATCGATGGAGGGAACATTGATATCTAAAATAAAACAGTGGTATCCGTGATTGAGCGCATCAAGCGCTTTTTCGCCGTCAAAAAAAAGATCCACACTGTAGCCTTCTTTTTCAAGAACCCCTTTGATGACTTGGGCTAAACGTTCGTTATCTTCAAGGACTAAAATTTTCATACAGCATTTCCTAATGTGATAGTAAAACAAGCACCCGATAGAGTGTTTGATGCGCGGATTTTCCCGCCCATTTTATCTTCAATAATAAGCTTTGACATATAAAGACCAATGCCATGCCCTTGCTCTTTGGTGGTAAAGTAGGCATCAAAAACATGCGCTAACGCCTCTTCTGGAATGCCCCCTGCATTATCGCAAATCTCAATAATGACTTTTTTGGAGCTGTTATAGATACGAATATCAATGTGCCCTCGTTTGATTTTTTTGGCTTCTCTTAACTCTTTCATCTGTTCTTTGGCATTGTTAACGATGTTAAGGAGGGTTTGCATAAATTCGTTTTTATAGCCTAAGACGTTTAGATTGGTCGCTTTGGTGCTATCGATGTTGACGTCAATGTAGTTGTATTTGATAGTATGGCTGATGATTTTCATCATGGTTTCGATGGCTTCTTGCACGTTAAAAACACTTTTGGCGGTTGAAGGCATGATAAATTTTTGAAAATCATTGATGGTGTCGGTCATGTAACGCACTTGCACCATGATATCATGCACGTAAGGGCTGTTTTTTTCATCACCTTGTTCGTTGCAACTGTACACATGCTCTTGCGCAATGGTTGCAATTTCGACCAGTGGATTTTTCCACTGATGTGCGATAGAGGAGAAGATTTCGCCGATTTCAGCCAGTTTGGACTGTTGGATGATGAACTGTTGATGTTTGTTTTTTTGAAGCTCAATGGCACGCAGTTCTTTTTGGCTTTGGATGCGCTGATAAATGTTGTGAATAAGCCCAAGAATCAAAAAAACAAGAAAAGGAGAGATGAGAAAAACCGCATCAATGAGTTGGCGATGTTTATCAAAGAATGTCAGTGGTGCATTCACTAGCTCAAATTCAGGTACGATAGGATTAGGGTAGACTTCAAATTGTTTGATTTTTTGGACATCAAATTGGTAGATATACTCATCAAATGTCGTTACATGTAAAGGATTTATTTTTTTATCCAGTACGTCTATAACCATCTCTCCTGTGGCGGTTCCTAGTCTTTGAATGGGAACCAGTTTCCCACCCAGTGCTCCTTTGCCGATAAAAAGCGTGTCGGTGATGAAGACAGGAACCTTTACGTTGTCTATCATATGCGCAATTTGGCTGTTTTTATAGAGATTGCCATCTTTATCGTTGTAAAAGCGAATAAAAAAGATAGCTTCTTCTTTGTTGGGTTTGGAAAAGCGCTCTTCAAGTTCACTCAAAGTTGATTTTCGGATGTACTCAATCTCAAATCGCCCTGCTTGTTCTTTCATCGCTTCTTGGATAAAAGGCTCAGAGTCATCGCCATTCGCACTTGCATCGTTAATAATAGTAAGCTTTTTAAGGCTGGGCATCATCTTGGCGATCATAGGAATGGTCTCACCAATAGCACGTTTTTCTAAAATGCCATAAATCCTATCTTCTAATCCTTTTTTACGAATCTCTTCAACGGAGAATTGCTCTAATCCTGTAAATAAAATAGGCTCATCGGTAAAAAGTTCGTGGTAATACTTGATGAGAAAGTCATACGCAAATTTATCAACAGCAACGATGAGGTCGTATTGATGATTTTTGAGTTGCAGTTTGTAAAGTTCGCGTAACTTTGCATAGTACGCTTCTGAGTTAATACGCTTGGAGTCCATGTATAAAATATTGGTTGTAATCTCAGGGTGATTGTAAAAAACCGCTTCCATGCCACTAAGCACATCATCGCTCCATTGAAAGCCTTTGTGATAGGAGTTAATGATAAGGATTTTTTTATCGTGGGCGTGTAAAAAGGAGTTGTTAAAAAAAAGAAGAACAAGGAAAGAAAGGAGTAGTTTTTTCATCTTTTTAAGGTCTCTTTTTTATGGACATTATAGCACCAAAGCTTTTTACATGTAAAGATAGCTCCACGGCTTATATGAAGCCATGGAGCATGACGTTTTAATATTCTAAAAACATTTTTTGAAGTGCTTTTTTATCGTTAGTTTTAGTAAGACCTAACATTAAAAGAACACGTGCTTTTTGTGGGTTAAGTGTGGTGGTTGCGATAAAGCCATATTTTGCATCATCGACTTCGCCCTCAAGCGTGGTGCTACCACTTCCTGTTCGGCTACTACGTGCAACAACAACCCCTTTTTTAACCGCTTCTGCTAGGGCATCTTGTGTTAGAGGGAAAGGATTTCCATTACCCATACCTGCATGAACAATCGCTTTAGCGCCTGCGTTAACTGCTGCTTTTACCATCACATCGGTGTCGTTTGGGTGTCCATAGACAATGTCAACACGTGGAAGATCTTCAAGTTTAGCCACATCAAACTCAGAATTTACCGTGTGTTTACGTGTTGGTTGCATGTAGTATTCAACATTACCATAGTAAACCGTACCAATTTTACCGCTATTAGGTGACGCAAACGCATTGACTGAGCTGGTATTAACTTTAGTCACTTCTCTTGCACTGTGAATCTCATCGTTCATCACAACCACAACGCCTTTACCTGCAGTCTCTTTGTTGGTGACAACGTGCATTGCATTGTAAAGGTTCATTGGACCATCCGCACTCATAGACGTACTTGAACGCATAGCAGCAACGAAAACAACAGGTTTTTTGCTTTTTACGGTTAGGTCTAAGAAGTAAGAGGTCTCTTCAACGGTATCGGTTCCATGCGTAATGACCACACCATCAATTTCTGGGTTAGCCAAAAGTTCGTTCACTCTTTTTGAGAGTTTAAGCCAGACTTGATTGGTCATCTCTTGAGAGCCAATGCTAGAGATTTGCTCACCTTTGATGGTTGCCATATCGTTGATGGCTGGAACTGCAGCAATGAGCTTATCGACAGTCACGGCACCCGCTGAGTAAGAACTTTTAAGCTCAGACGTTCCTGCCCCTGCGATAGTACCACCAGTGGCTAAGATAGCGATGGTTGGTTTTGCCATAAGTGAAGAGACACCCACGAGTGCGACAAAAAGAGATGTGCGTAAAAAATGCATAGAATACTCCTTATGATAAAAAAAGTGTTTTTACATGTAAAAAGAAAAGGGAATCGGGTCTTGAAAAAGACCCGATGAAAAATTTATAGAATCATGCCACCGATAACGAAAGCAAAGACAACAGAAAGTGCGATAGCGACCACACCGGGGATGATGAATGGGTGGTTAAAGACAAATTTACCAATACGGGTAGAGCCTGTGTCATCCATCTCGACCGCTGCAATGAGTGTAGGGTACGTTGGAAGAACGAAAAGCGCGCTTACCGCTGCAAAAGAAGCAACAATGGTTAAAGGTGAAACACCTAGCAATAACGCACTTGGAATTAACGCTTTAGTGGTTGCCGCTTGTGAATAAAGAAGCGTACTTGCAAAGAAAAGTACCACAGCAAGTAACCAAGGATAAACGTTAAGCAAATCACCCGCATACGCTTTGATTTCAGTGATGTGGTTTGCAACAAAGGTATCACCAAGCCATGCCACACCAAGAACACAGATACATGCACTCATACCTGATTTAAACGTTGAAGAGTTGAGCACTTGTGCAGTGTCGATTTTGCTAAAAAATGAGATAAATGTAGCAGCGGTAAGCATGAAAAGCATAATCGCAGCGTCACGGGTTACCACAGGATTTTTAATCAGACCTACTTTCCCGCTAATCATGGTTGCATAGGTTACAACAGCAAGAATGGCGAACAAAAAGATAGCAACAGAGAGTTTTGCACCTGGTTTTACTTCAAGCTTTGTAGCCCCTCTCATCTTAACCAAACCTTTTGCCAAACGCTCTTGATAGATTGGGTCATCTTTAAGGTCTTTACCTAAAAAGTTAGAGATAAATGCCGCAACCATACATGCAAGGAATGATGATGGAATACATACCGCTAAAAGCTCTAAATAGCCAACATTGTACTTTTCAAGCGCACCACTTAAAAAGACAACCGCCGCAGAAATAGGAGAAGCGGTAATCGCAATTTGTGACGCAACAACGGCGATACTTAAAGGGCGTGAAGGACGAATGCCTTGCTCTTTTGCCACTTCAGCAATAACAGGAAGCGTAGAAAATGCGGTATGACCCGTACCAGCAAAAAAGGTCATAATGTAGGTAACGATAGGCGCTAAAAAGGTGATTTGCTTAGGATTTTTACGTAAAATCTTCTCTGCAATACTCACCATATAATCAAGCCCACCTGCCACTTGCATCGCAGCAATCGCAGCAATAACAGACATGATGATAAGAATAACATCAATAGGAATAGACCCTAATTTTAAACCCATACCAAGTGTGAGGACTAAAACACCCAAACCTCCAGCATATCCAATACCAATGCTGCCAAGTCTTGCACCAAAGAAGATGGCGGCAAGAACGACAATGACTTCTAACCATAACATAGCGGTAACTCCTTTTCATAGGTTTTCGAAACCCAATTTTTTGACCAGACTTCTCCCATGGCTTATTTTAAGCAATCGAAGAAGCCTTAAGAAGGGGTTTTCACCCCTTCTTACATTAAAGCTTTACGAATTTACTTTTTTCGGAGAGTCCAAAGTTTCGTGGTTGAATCATATTTTCAGGTTTGATGATTTCATCGAGTTCTTCTTTTGCAAGAAGCCCTTTTTCCAAGACGATATCATACACAGAACCGCCCGTCTCAAGAGCGATTTTTGCGACCATAGTAGAGTTTTCGTATCCTAAGTAAGGATTAAGAGCGGTGACTAAACCGATGCTGTTAAGCACTAAGGATTTACATCGCTCTGGATTAGCCGTAATGCCATCAACGCAGGTGTACGCCAATGTTTCAAACGCATTGCGCATCATGTTGATAGAGTTGAAAAGGTTGTAAGCGATAAGTGGTTCGAAGACGTTAAGTTGGAGTTGTCCACCTTCGCACGCCATCGTAACCGAAATATCCGTTCCAATAACTTGGAAACAGACTTGGTTTACTACTTCTGGAATAACAGGATTGACTTTACCTGGCATGATAGAGCTACCCGGTTGCATCGCAGGAAGGTTAATCTCGCCAAAGCCTGTACGAGGACCAGAACTAAGTAAGCGAAGGTCGTTACAAATTTTTGACATTTTTGTTGCAACACGTTTTAAAACACCTGAGATTTGAACATACGCACCCGTATCTTGTGTCGCTTCGACCAAGTCACCTGCGGTTACAAAAGGACGGCCTGTTACTTCTTGAAGTTTTGCTTCTACGGTTTTTGCATAATCAGGATGCGCATTGATACCCGTTCCAATCGCAGTTGCACCCATGTTCATTTCACGCACTAATTGACGTGCTTCGCTCACACGTTGAATATCTTCACCAATCATAACAGCATACGTTCTAAATTCTTGCTCCAACGTCATAGGAACAGCATCTTGAAGTTGGGTACGTCCCATCTTGATGATGTCTTTAAATTCTGCGGCTTTTTTAGCAAAAGAGTTTTTGATAATCGCCATAGACTCGTTAAGTTCACCTAGTTTTTCATAGAGAGCTACGCGAAGGGCTGTTGGGTAAGCGTCATTGGTCGATTGAGAAAGGTTGACATCGTTGTTTGGGTGAAGGAATTTGTATTCGCCTTTTTTGTGTCCCATAAGTTCTAAACCAATATTTGCGATAACTTCGTTGGCGTTCATGTTGGTAGATGTTCCCGCACCACCTTGAATCATGTCAACCACAAATTGGTCATGGTATTTGCCAGCGATGAGTTCATCACATGCTTCGCAAATAGCATTTTTCTTATTTTCAGCGAGTAAGCCTAACTCATAGTTTGCCAAAGCGGCTGCTTTTTTTACTTTTGCAAGGGAAATAATAAACGTTGGAAAACTGCCTAATTTAACGCCAGTGATGTGAAAGTTCTCTGCAGCGCGAGCTGTTTGAACACCATAATAATACTCATTGGAAATCTCTTTATCTCCGATAAGATCGTGTTCGATTCTGGTTGACATGAAAGTCTCCTTAAAATTTTAAACTGATTGTGAAAGTTTAGAACTCCAAAGAGACTTGAAAATGACTTTTTAGATGAAATGAGCAAAAAGATTAGTGAGATGTAAGATGCGTGCTGATCCAGCCTCCGCCAATAACGAGGTCACCATCGTAAATCACTAACGCTTGTCCACTTGCAAGGCCATAAACGCCCTCTTCGAGTTCTGCGATGATAGTATCACCTTCTTTTTTGACATAAGCTTTAGTTTTTGGACTACGGTAGCGTACTTTAACCCCATACGTTCCCTCAACAAAATCCTCGTTCAATGAAAAGTTCTCAGCAACGACTCTGGTTTGAATCAGCGCATCCTTTGTCCCTGCGATAAGGGTGTTGGTTTTTGCATCAATATCAACGACAAAATGAGGCTCGTGCGCACCATTGATGGTTAAGCCTTTGCGCTTTCCAATGGTATAATGCATGTAACCTTTATGCTCACCAATCACCTTTCCACTGGCATCTTTGACAACTCCTTTTTGGTCAACATCAAGGTGCTTTTTAAGAATTTCAATGTAAGTATCTGTGACAAAACAGATTTCTTGTGACTCTTTATAGGTTTCTAATGTTCCAAGCCATGGTAGTTTTTCTAAAGCAATAGGTTTGATATCTTCTTTTTTCATGCCACCCAATGGGAAAAGAATCTTTTCAATCACCTCACGTTTGAGTCCAAAAAGGAAGTAGCTTTGGTCTTTTGACATATCGTACGCTTCTTGAATATGACCATCTTTTATACGAGCGTAGTGTCCTGTAGCAATTTTTTCACAGCCAAATTCTAATGCTTTTTCAAAGGCAAAGCCAAATTTCATCTTAGGGTTACAAAAGGCGCAAGGATTGGGTGTTAATCCTTGCTCGTATGAGCGTACAAAGTAGTCATAAACATGCTCTTTGAAAAGTGCTTTGGCATCAATGATATGGGTTTGTATGCCTAAATGGTGCGATACTTTTTCGATATTCGCGATATTAATGCTGTGTTTTTTTTCATCTTCATGGAGTTTTAGGTAGATACCTACAACCTCATGTCCTTCGTTTTTGAGCAGATAAGCGCAGTAACTTGAGTCCACGCCACCACTCATGAGTAGTGCAATTTTCATAAAATAACCTCTTTTATTTTTGACACGCTTTTAAAGCAAAGCTTCAAAAGCTACGCTAACGCTGAGTTCACTTCGGCAGTGAGCCCACGCTACGCTTTTAAAATCGACGTCTAAAGAGTAAAAGTCTTTACGTTTCGTTTTAGCCCCTAATGAGGCACCATGTTTTAATGCAAGGCTTGGTCAATGTCTTCTAGCAAGTCTTCTATATCTTCAATGCCCACAGAAAGACGTATCATGCCTTGGGTGAGTTGGTAAGAGAGTCGTTGTTCTTCTGAGTACTCCGCATAAATCGTATGATACGGTGCAATCGCAAGGGATTTATTATCTTGGATGTTGGTTCCTCTGCGAATCAGCTTTAAGGCATTTAAAAAAGCATAGGCTTTTTCTTTATTTTCCAAACTAAACGTCACGATAGCGCCACCGCCGCTAAACTGTTTTGAAGCATTTTCATACGACGATGAAGTTTCCAAGAGTGGATAATCCACACGGATGATTTGCGCTTTATTTTGTAAATGTTTTGCAACACTTAGCGCATTTTGACAGCTACGTCCTACCCTTAAATCAAGTGTTTCCAACCCAAGACAAAGCAAATAAGCACTTTGCGCACTCAGTGTTGAGCCTAAGTTTCTAAAGGTCTCTTTCCGCAAGCGTGCCATAAACGCATTGGGACCAAACTTTTTGTAGTACGGCTCTAGTGTGACATGGTTTTTCCAGTTAAACGTGCCATTATCGACAATCAAACCGCCTAGTACATGACCGCCACCGCTTAGGTATTTGGTAGCGGAGATGATTTCGATGTCCACGCCATGTTTTTTTGCATCAAAAATATTCCACGGTGTCATCGTTGTATCGACGATAAGGGGTATATTTTTCTCACTCAAAACGGCTTTTATCGCTCCAAAATCAGGAACGATGAGTTGTGGGTTACTGATGCTCTCGCAAAATAAAAGACGTGTTTTATCATCGATATTGGAACGAATTTCTTCTAGATTATTGACATCCACGTAACGCACCTCCACACCAAAATCACTAAGAAGTGTTTGGAATAAAGAGAGGGTATTGCCAAAAAGATACTTGGTGGTGATGATATTATCGCCACTTTTCAACAGCGCAAACAGTGCATTTGAAATCGCCGCCATACCTGTAGCAGTAGCAATCACACCAAACGCTCCGCTGATAGAGCGGATGGTTTGCTCATACGCTTCAATGGAAGGGTTGGATGAGCGTGTGTACACGTGTCCCATCTTTTGACCTTTAAACACTGCTTCCAAATCTTCCGCATGCTCAAATTCAAACGCTGAGCTTTGATATATCGGAAAGCGCATCGCGCCATACGGGTCTTTATGCGTTGGTCTAGTGTGCAGTGCTTTGGTCGTAAATCCCATTAAATCCTCTTTACATGTAAATTATTTTGCCGCTATTAGATGCGGGTAATATGTTCTCACGTGCGACGCACTCACCGATAATGAGCACAGCAGGAGCCGAACATAAAGCGCTCATTTTATCTAAATTTGCCACAGTTCCCACTATGGTGACCTGATTAGGTAGGTCGATGTTGGAAACAAACGCCGCAGGAATGCTCAGGTCTATGTCTTGCTTTGCTATGGAGTCTTGAATTTTTTTGGCAAAACTGTGCGCCATTAAGACGATAACCGTGTGCAAAGGCTGGCGAATCAGTGGTATCCACTCATCGTTAAACAAGCTCTCTCGAAGGTGTGCAGAGACGATGCTCACTCCCTTGGAGATATCGCGAATGGTGGGTACAATGCCTGAAACCGTGCAGGAGCGAAATGCAGAACTGACACCATTGATGACTTCAAATTCAATACCATGTGCGTTTAGGGTCTGCTTTTCTTCACCCAAACGTCCAAACAAAAGTGGGTCACCGCCTTTAAGACGTCCGACAACCAAACCTTGTTTGGCGTACTCGACCAAAAGAGTGTTAATCTCCTCTTGGGTTTTGGAGTGAAATCCCTTTTTTTTACTTACATCGATCACTTTACATGTAAGCGGAATGAGGGCGCGAATCTCTTTTGAAACCAGTGCATCCAC
>CAYTVI010000069.1:6725-10623 GCA_964441765.1 uncultured Sulfurospirillum sp. | reverse complement strand
AAAATTACATCTTAAAAGAGATGAGTGATCCTAACCGCTGTTGTGGTTTTGGTGGAGTGACCATGCAAACGGAAAAATACCGCTTTGCTAAAGCCGCAGGGCTTCCAAAGGCGGCGATGATACGAGACAGCGGGGCGCAATTTGTGAGTGCTGAGTGCAGTGCGTGTCGTATGCAACTCAGCGATGCGATGCACGGACAAAAGGTTGATGTTGTCTTTAAAAATCCGATAGAACTCATTGCGAAAGCGTTAAGAGAAGCTTAAAACAATTTTACATGTAAGGCTCTTACGTCTTACATGTAAAAGGAATAAAACATCATGAAAAAAATAAATCTTTGCCCCTGTGGCTCTCAAAAACCCTATGAAAGCTGTTGCGAATCCTATCATAAAAACCACAATGCCCCAACCTGCGAAGCGCTGATGCGTTCTCGTTACAGTGCGTTTGTGTTTGGACTGGTTGATTATCTTTTTGAAACGACACACCCCAGCCATCGAAGTAAACATCTTAAAGAGGAAATCACGGTTACATGTAAATCTTTGGCATGGACGCATCTTGAAGTGATACGTTGTTGGGAAGGTGGAATGAGCGATAAGGTAGGCAAAGTCTCTTTTCGTGCTACGTTTATACAAGAAGGCAAAGAGGGTGTGCATACGGAGCATTCACGGTTTAAGCGCTTTGGCAAGGTGTGGATGTATGTGGATGGTGAGGTGGAGTAGATGTACGCACTTGAAGTGATTGAGCAAGAGCTCCATGAAGACATCAACCGTTTTGGGCGTGTGAGTCACGTGAAAAAAGGCGATACCTTGATGCGACCTGAGGAGTGTTTGGAGCACTTTTTTGTTCTTTTAGAAGGGCGGGTGAAAGTCTCTCAAATCAACTTTGAAACAGGTAAAGAGCAGATTTTGTATCTTCTCTCAAAAGGCGATATGTACGATGTGGTGAGCCTTTTGGATGGCAAAGTGCATGAAAATGTGGCAATGGCGCTTGATGATGTAAAACTGTTAGTTTTTCCTATTGAGCTGTTTCGTGAGTGGGTCGCCACAAAACCTTCGTTTAATAAACTTTTTTTACCCTATGTGGGTAAGCAATTGCGCGATATGGAAAATCTAGCCAGTGATTTGTCGTTGTACGATACTACCACACGCCTTGTTAAACTCATTGCTCGAAACATCGAACAAGAAGATGGCAAACAAACACTCAAACTGATCAACAATCTCTCGCATGAAGAACTCGCCAATCTCATAGGAACAGTACGAAAAGTACTCAATCGTAGTATCCAAGCGCTTAAAAAAGAGGGGCTTATTGATATTAAACGTAAAGAGATTTGCATTAAAGACTCACAAACACTGCTTGAACACCTACCCGAACTCTAAAAGTGCCACTTAAGTGGCAGACAAAAATCTTTACATGGTATAAACTTCCGTCATAAAAAATAAAAAAACAAAGGAGTTTACCATGTTAGTCACACGTTTTAATCCGTTCAAAGAGATGAGAGATTTGGAGCATAGACTCTTTGGCTATTATCCAACCACAGGGGCAGAGGAAAATGGTATCTCAGCGTTTAAACCCAGTGTCAGTACACGTGAGGGTGAGTTTGCTTACCATATCGAAGTGGACTTGCCAGGGGTGAAAAAAGAGGACATTAGCATTGATGTCAAAGACAACCAACTCATTATTTCAGGTGAGCGAAGTTTCAAAGAAGAGCGCAAGGAAAATGACTACTACAAAATTGAGAGCAGTTATGGCAAGTTTCAGCGCAGTTTTGCCATCCCTGAAAATGTTGACCTAGAAAATATTGAAGCATCTTCACAAGAAGGTGTTTTAGAAGTTGTGTTACCAAAACTTAAAGTTGAAAAATCCGAAGTTAAAAAAATCTGCGTTAAATAACTTCTCATACCACGAGGCAAGAGAGAACTTGCCTCGTACTTTTTCTCTTTTTTTCTTTTTTTTGTGTTACAATCGTTCTAAAATGCTTTTTAGGAGTAGTGTTGAAACGATTGAGACGGGTATATACCTTTTCATTGTTGCCATTTGTTATTTTTGCACTAGGTATTTGTTTCTCAGGTATAATGGCATACAAGAGTGCTGCGTGGCTAGAAAAAACTGAGAGAACACGCTTTAGTGCGGCATCTGAGCAAATTACACTGCTGATACAAAAAGAGCTAGAATCTGAAGTACAATTGCTTAGAAGTGCTGCGGCACTTATCTCTTCTTCTCATCATGTAACACGACAAGAGTGGCAAAGATTTGCGCAGATGCAAAATCTAAAACAAAATTTTCCAGGGCTTCAAGCTTTAGGTTTTGCACCTTTGGTTTTGGCTCCTGCAAGAGATGATTATGAACAAATCATTCGCCAAGAAGGGATTGAAAACTATACAATTTTTCCAAAAACCAATACATCTAATATCTTCCCTGTCACATATCTAGAGCCATTTTCTGAGCAAAATAAAAGAGCCCTTGGTTTTGATATGGCAGCTGAACCAACACGTCAAAGGGCTATTTATGAAGCATTAAAACGCGGTGAAGCGACATTGTCTTCAAAAATAGAGCTTGTTCAGGAAAAAGAGAGTTTTGAAAAAGCAGGGTTTGTGATTTATATGCCTTTATATGCGATGGACATGCCTTTAGGCAATGAAGAAGAGCGTATGCGTGCTGCTAGAGGTGTTGTTTACAGTGCTATGAAAGCTAAAACACTTTTTCAAGGACTTTTAGGTGCAAAATATATTTTAATCGATTTTGAAATTTACGATGGCAATACTCCAAAAGCAGAAAATATTTTGTATGACTCAAATCTCAAGTTGACTCTTCCTCGAATGGAGAGGTATGTTGTTTTTGAGTTTTATGGTAAAAAGTGGACGCTCTATTTCAAAACAGATGAAATACTTGATGTGGGGGCAAATCGTTACATGCCCCATATACAGTTGATAGCAGGTATCTTATTTTCAGTGATTTTAAGCGGATGGTTTTATGCCTTGCAACGTACAAAGAAGCGTGCAGATGAAATTGCGGAAGAAAAAACAAAGCAACTTTCACACTCAGAAGCTGAGATACGTTCTATCTTTCAAGCGATGAATGAAGGTATTTTGGTATTAAATGCACAAGGTGTGATTACAGAGTGCAATTTAGCCGCACAAGAGATGCTTCAATGTAACTCCAGTGATATGATAGGTTCATCTCATCGATATTATCCATGGAAATTATTGAATGAGGATGGTCGAGTTTTAGAATTTTATGAGCAACCTTCTTATAAAGCATTGTTTTTGAAAGAACCTCAATACGGTGTTGTGCTTGCCGTAGAACGTGTCGATAGTTCACGTTTATGGATAATAGCCAATGTTCAACCTATCTACTCGGATGATTTCACAGACGTTGTTTCTGTTATCGTAACGTTTAGCGATATTACAGAGTATCGCCAATCAAAACGTCAATTAGAATCGTATGTGAATATTATTGATAAATATGTCATCACCTCTACCACTAACTTAAAAGGCATTATTACGGAAGTGAGTGAAGCTTTCTGTCTCATTTCAGGTTATAGTAAAGAAGAACTTTTAGGCAAGAGCCACAATATTGTAAGGCATTCAGATGTTCCATCTTCTCTTTATGCGACCATGTGGGCAATGTTAAAAGAAGAAAAATCGTGGCAAGGTGAAATTAAAAATAGACGCAAAGATGGTTCTGCGTATTGGGTTGATACGATTATTGCTCCGCGTTACAATGAAGCGGGTAATATAGTCGGCTATACCGCAATTCGTCAAGATATTACCGATAAAAAAAGAGTCGAAGAACTTTCTATCACTGATAGACTTACAGGACTTTTCAATCGTTTGAAATTGGATGAGCTTTTTGCTTTGCACCTCAATATCGCTAGGCGACATAAAAGAGAGTTTTCGATTGT
>CAYTVI010000069.1:0-6625 GCA_964441765.1 uncultured Sulfurospirillum sp. | reverse complement strand
ACGGTTGGCCAAAAAACAGCCAGTTTTGGAGTCTCAACTTACCATGAGGGTGATGATGAAAAAAGCATGGTAGCACGTGCAGATGAAGCCTTGTATCGTGCCAAAGAAAATGGTCGAAATCGTGTTGAAAAAGAAGAATATACGTGTGAACTCCCTATGCACTAAACTCTTTGTTAATCTAAAATATGTACAATAACGCTTTACATGTAAGGATATCTATGCCATTTTGGAATCACATCTATAATCAGTTTGACCCTGTCGCTTTTCATTTAGGACCCGTTGCTGTACATTGGTATGGCATTATGTACATGCTAGCTCTTTTAAGTGCTTTGTATGCGGGTAAATGGTTTGTGAAAAAAGACAATCTTCCTTTTTCCAATCAACTCTTAGAGAGCTATTTTATTTGGATTGAAGTGGGGATTATTTTGGGAGCTCGTATTGGGTATGTTGTGTTTTATGATTCGCATGTAGATTACTACCTTGCAAACCCTTGGCAGATGTTTAATCCTTTCTTGGATGGTACATTTGTGGGCATTAGGGGCATGAGTTATCATGGGGCGATTGTTGGGTTTTTACTCGCTACATGGCTCTTTAGTTTAAAATACCGTATGCGTATTTGGGGGCTATTGGATTTGGTCGCCCTTAGTGTTCCCGTAGGTTACATCTTTGGACGTATTGGTAATTTCCTAAACCAAGAATTAGTCGGCAGACCCACGGATGTTTCATGGGGAATTTACGTCGATGGTGTGTTACGTCATCCGTCTCAAATTTATGAAGCAATCTTAGAGGGCTTGCTCATTTTTGTTATTCTTTTTGCTTACCGTCACCGCAAACGTTTCGATGGAGAACTGATTGCTCTTTATGGTCTATTTTACTCACTAGCCCGCTTTGTAGCGGAGTTTTGGAGAGAGCCAGATTTTCAAATCGGCTTTGTTTATGGTGAGTGGATGAGTAAAGGACAAGCCCTTTCATTGATGATGGCAGCAGCTTCAATTGTATTATATATTCTGATATTTAAGCAACGCCACAAGGGCTAAAAAGTCCTTTTTAAATCCCCCTTCATAGTTTATAATTCCACTTGTATGTCTAAAAAGTACATAATTATTGTTTAATTAATATCGTTGTATCATAAATTAACTATGCTATGTAAACAGTACTAAGTGTGTATTATCTATACATTTATTTGTGTTTATTAACTTCACAAAAAGGATGAAATGTGAGTGACCTACTTGAAGGTTTTTTAGGTACGAGCGTTGAGGGGAAAAAGAGTAGAGTTCCTGCAAAACTTGATTATATTCAAAGTGCGACAGGTCTATTCTTAGGTTTGTTTATGTGGGGACATATGTTCTTTGTATCAACTATTTTGATTAGCAAAGATTTTATGTACACCATTACAAAAATGTTCGAGGGAAGTATGTTCTTTAAAGAACCACAACCTTGGCTTGTTTCTGCGATTGTCTTTTTCGTTTTTGCTGTCTTTATTGTTCACGCAATGCTCGGTATGAGAAAATTGCCTATTACATTTAGACAATATCAAGCGTATAAAACACATGCAGGCATGATGAAACATGATGATACAACCATGTGGTTTACACAAGCATTCACAGGCTTTGCGATGTTCTTCTTGGGTTCTGCGCACCTTCTTATGATGATGGTTCAAGCAGATACCATTGGACCATACGGTTCATCAACAAGAATGTACAGTGATGTTATGTGGCCATTTTATCTTCTTCTTCTTTTAGCCGTTGAATTCCACGGTGGTATTGGTCTTTATCGTCTCTGTGTTAAGTGGGGATGGTTTGAAGGCGTTGATGCTAAAGAATCTCGTAAAAAATTGAAACAAGCAAAATGGGCTGTAACAGCATTTTTCTTAGCACTTGGTCTTTTAACACTTGCGGCATACGTCAAGTATGGCTATGAGTATAGCAATGGCTTAGTCGATAAATACAAACCGACAGCTCAAGTAGAAGTAACATATGATGTGAAGGTTAGGGCGTAAAAATGAACGTAAAATATTGTGATGCACTGGTAATCGGTGGTGGTTTAGCAGGTCTTAGAGCGGCAGTTGCGACGCAGTCTAAGGGTCTTAGCACAACAGTTTTAAGTCTTTGTCCAGTCAAGAGATCACACTCTGCTGCGGCACAAGGTGGTATGCAAGCAAGTCTTGGTAACTCAAAAATGAGCCGAGGCGATAATGAAGATGTTCACTTTGCAGATACTGTCAAAGGAAGCGACTGGGGTTGTGACCAAGAAGTTGCGCGTATGTTCGTAACCGTTGCTCCAAAAGCGATTCGTGAGTTAGCCGGCTGGGGCGTGCCTTGGACGAGAATTGCAAAAGGTCCAAGAGAAGCGATTATCAACGCTGAGCGTACAACGATTGTAGAAGATGATGAAGTACATGGCTACATTCACTCACGTGACTTTGGTGGTACGAAGAAATGGAGAACCTGTTATACCGCAGATGCAACAGGACATACTATGCTTTTTGGTGTTGCCAATGAAGCGTTAAAACACAATGTCAATATTGAAGATAGAAAAGAAGCGATTGCGCTTATTCATGAAAACAACCGTTGTTACGGTGCGATTGTAAGAGATTTAGTAACAGGTGAGCTTTGGGCATATGTGGCTAAAGGAACCTTAATCGCAACGGGTGGTTATGGAAGACTTTACAAACAAACAACCAATGCGGTTATCTGTGATGGTACAGGTGCTGCGATTGCTCTTGAAACAGGCGTTGCGATGCTGGGTAACATGGAAGCGGTACAATTCCACCCAACCCCAATCGTACCTTCTGGTATCCTTTTAACAGAAGGTTGTCGAGGGGACGGTGGTATTTTACGTGACGTTGATGGTCACCGATTTATGCCAGATTATGAGCCAGAGAAAAAAGAACTCGCAAGCCGTGACGTTGTAAGCCGTCGTATGATGGAACATATCCGTCGTGGTAAAGGTGTTAAATCTCCATACGGTGAGCACTTGTGGTTAGATATCTCTATTTTAGGTCGTGCACATATTGAGAGAAACTTAAGAGACGTACAAGAAATTTGTCAAATCTTCAACGGTATTGACCCTGCGGATGAAGGTCCAAAAGGTTGGGCGCCAGTTCTTCCAATGCAACACTACTCAATGGGTGGTATTAGAACCAAACCAACGGGTGAGTCTCCAACACTTGCAGGTTTATTCTCTGCGGGTGAAGCGGCATGTTGGGATATGCATGGATTTAACCGCCTTGGTGGTAACTCAGTCAGTGAAACCGTTGTTGCGGGTATGATTGTGGGTGATTATTTTGCAGATTTTTGTTTAAGCCATGAAATCGATGTCAATACATCAGCGATTGAAAGAGCACTCAAAAAACAGAGTGATTTTATTGACCACTTGCTCAATAACAATGGTAAATATAACATTTTTGAAATCAAAAACAGAATGCGTGACATTATGTGGGAAAAAGTTGCGATTTTCCGTGATGGCAAAGGTTTGGCTGAAGCGGTTAATGAACTTGAAGAGCTTTTGAAAAAATCTCATGATGTTAACGTTAAGTCTAAAACACGTTCAGCTAACCCAGAACTTGAAGAAGCGTACCGTGTTCCTATGATGCTAAAACTGGCTCTTTGTGTGGCTATGGGTGCACGTGAGAGAACAGAAAGCCGTGGTGCTCACTATAGAGAAGACTTCTTGAAACGTGATGACGTCAATTGGTTGAAAAGAACACTCACTTCATGGAAAGAGGGTGCTACACTTCCAACGGTTACATATGAAGATTTAGATATTATGAAAATGGAAATTCCACCAGCGTTTCGTGGTTATGGTGCTAAGGGTATGATTATCGAAAACGACTTAAGCATCAAGCGCCAAGAAGAAGTGGATAGAATCCGTGAAGAGATGGAAGCAGCAGGCAAAGACAGACATGAAATCCAAGATGCATTGATGCCATTTGAGCTTCAGCCATACTATAAAGCTAAAAATGAGAGATTTGGAGACGCACAATGAGTAGAACGATTACCATAAGGGCTATGAAATATAACCCACAATCAAAGCTTTCAAAAGCACATTTTGCAGAGTACAAATTGGAAGAAACCGATGGTATGACTCTGTTTATTGCTCTGACTAAAATTCGTGAAACGATGGATGCGGACTTGTCGTTTGACTTCGTATGCCGTGCGGGTATTTGTGGGAGTTGTGGCATGATGGTCAATGGCAAGCCAGCTTTGGCATGTCGTACATTGACAAAAAACTTTCCAGATGGCGTGATTCAGCTTATGCCTATGCCAGCGTTTAAGCTCATCAAAGACCTTTCTGTTGATACAGGTAACTGGATGAATGAGATGAGCAAGCGCGTTGAGAGTTGGATTCACACCAACCATCAACCAGATATCTCTAAGCTTGAAGCTCCAATGGAGCCAAAATTGGCGGATGAGACATTTGAGCTTGATCGTTGTATTGAGTGCGGTATCTGTGTGGCGGCATGTGGTACCAAGCTCATGCGTCCAAACTTCATAGGCGCTGTTGGACTTAACCGTGTGGCACGTTTTGCGATGGATCCACACGATAACAGAACCGATGAAGATTTCTATGAACTCGTCGGAGATGACGATGGTGTTTTTGGATGTATGAGTCTTGTCGCATGTGAAGACAACTGCCCAAAACACTTACCACTTCAATCTAAAATTGCTTATATGAGAAGAAAACTCGTTGCACTTCGCAATAAATAAATGAATACCAAGAGGCTAAGACACTTGTCCTAGCCTCTACCTTAATTCTACGAGTTAGTCTTCTCTTTTTGTTTCTGTATCGATAAAATATCGCTATAATCACTAAAAATTCAACGACAGTAGATACGCATGCATATTATAAATGATTTTTTTCTTTTAACATGGAGCTATAAAGATGAAGTCAGCACTCTTTTTAATGAAGAAGAGTTAGCGACTTTAAGCCATAACTACACATATGACGTAGATCGTTTTTGTGACAGTGTTGCCATTGCATTGATTATTCATCCTCAAAATCTGGGTAACATCGCAAAACTTTCAAGCACGCAAGAGATTCTCAATAAGCTTTTTACTCGCATTGCGTTTACGAGAGAAATGATTCAAAAAGTTCAAAAAACACTTTTGCTCTTTCTCATCGAAAAAGGCAACCTTGCTATTAACCAAGCCATCGCACAGCGCTTTGAGAGGCTTCGTAAAGAGGAGATTATTTCTTATGATGTGAGTCGAAGATTGATGAGTTTTATCTCGTTGATTGAAGAGAAAAAAGAGGAGTGTATCGTTCTTGAGACGATAGAAGAAAAAGCGCAAACACAGAGTTTTGACTACCACCGTGCTGTACAGAATCTTCTTTCTTTAGGCGAAAAACTTTTACATGTAACGCAAGACAAGACGCTTCAAGAACGCGTAAACCAAGCAATGCAACGCATGAAAAATGCCACATTTTCGATTGGAATCACGGGTGTCATGAATGCGGGTAAGTCTACGATGCTCAATGCACTTCTTGGCAAAGAGCTTTTAGGAACGGCTGTGGTTCCTGAGACGGCAAATTTGACCATCATCGGTTATGCGAAAGACTCTTATGCGAAAGTCAATTTTTGGACACAATCAGAGTGGGAAAAAATCGAGCAAAGTGCCAGTACGCTAGGCTCGATGGAAGCTTTTGTGAAAGAGACAAAAGCGCATTTTGGAGCAGACTTTGAAAAACTTGTTACGCTTAAGGGAAAGAGCGAAACGATAGAGTTAGACAGTCTTGGAAAGTACACCTCTGCTAAAGAGTCTGATAAAAAGTGCAATCTTGTCAAAAGTGTTGAGCTCTTTACCGACCTTTCTTTATTAGAAGAAGGCGTTGTGATTGTGGATACCCCTGGACTTGATGACCCTGTGGTACAACGTGAAGAGATAACCTTGAGCTATCTTAATGAGTGCGATGTCTTAATACACCTCATGAACGCAGCGCAAGCAGCAACTCAAAAAGATGTTGATTTTATCATTGATGCGCTTTTGTACCGAAAAGTTGCACAGCTTTTGGTAGTCATCACCCGCATTGATGCCATTACCCCAGCACAACTTGAAGAGGTCATTGCCTACACCAAGCAAAGCATTCACAAGCGCTTAGAAGAGCATAATAAGGGTTCTTTCTTAGCTGAAATTATTGCAAAATTGCATTTTATCCCAATTGCAGGTAAGTTAGGACTTTTCCATAAATTAGGTCGTGGGGAGGAAGCATTAGCGCTTGGGTATGATTTTGAAAAGACAGGGTTACCGCATTTAGAGGCGTATTTGAAAGAGCTTTTATTTGGAGAAGAGAGTGCAAAAGCTAAAATCACCTTAGCTTCCAATGCCAAAGAGATAGCGCATGTGGCTTTTACATGTAAAGAAATATGTGAGGAAAAAGCCTCCTTACTACTTCTTTCCAAAGAAGAAATCAGCGCGCGTTATGAGCACTATAAACATGAAAAACACTCCATTGAGCGCTTTTTAGAGCAGATTTTTAGCTCCATTGAAGCGGTCAAAAGTGACACGCAACACTATTTTAAAACCTTACATCTTTTCGCAGACAATAAAGTCGAAGCACTTGGAAGAATCCTTTACAGACGCATTGTGGATGATGTGAATTATGAGCTTTCCAAATACAAACG
>CAYTVI010000068.1:0-10859 GCA_964441765.1 uncultured Sulfurospirillum sp. | reverse complement strand
TTGTGCCATCATGCCCTACATTTTGAATAATCATATCAACATTCACATTGCTATCTGCCAATTTTTGAAAAATCTCAGCGGCAATTCCTGGTTTATCAGTCACACCTCTGAGTGTAACTCTGGCTTGGTTTTTATCAAGAGCAATTCCGCTTACTAATGGTTGTTCCATAATATTATCTTCCTTTGTAATAAGTGTACCTTCATTGTTGTTAAAACTACTGCGTGTGACAAGATTGACGTTGAGTTTTTTAGCCATCTCAACCGAGCGACTTTGAAGTACTTTCGCACCTAAACTTGCAAGCTCCAACATCTCGTCATAACTGATTTTTTCAAGTTTTTTTGCCTTTGGCTCGATGCGAGGATCAGTCGTATAAACACCATCAACGTCAGTGTAAATTTCACATAAATCTGCTTTTAAAGCGCCCGCAACCGCAACGGCAGAGAGGTCACTTCCACCTCGCCCAAGAGTAGAAACTTCACCACTTTCCGTGACACCTTGAAAACCAGCCACAACAATAATCTTTCCACATTTGAGTTCTTCTTCCATACCCGATGTATCAATATGCTCAATACGCGCTTTGGTATGCACGCTATCAGTCACAATACCCGCACGTCGTCCACTCATCGAAACAGCAGGATAGCCTTTTGCCTCTAATGCAATGGCTAAAAGAGCGCTGGTAACCCGCTCACCAGAACTTAACAACATATCAACTTCACGTTGATTGGGAGTGGCACTAAAATAGGCTGCATAATCTAAGAGTTTATTGGTCTCACCACTCATCGCTGAAACAACTACCACAAGGTCATGCCCTGCCTTTTTACTTTCTATAACACGATTGGCAACAGCATCAATACGTTCTGTATTCCCGACACTCGTGCCTCCGTACTTTTGAACAATTAGCATTATAAATACCCTTCTTTTTTAAAATAATCCAACACTTGCTTATATACAGGACGCTTAAAATAGGTAATAAAATCAAACACTTCATCGAGTGAAACAAATTTATAATCACAAAACTCTGGCTCTTTTGTTTCAAGATTAATCGCGGCATCTTGTTTCAGACGCACTAAAAAATATTTTTGACTTTGACCGTCAAAAGGATACATTTTTTGCGCAATTTTTTGAGGAAAATCATACTCTAGCCACTGTGGATATTCAGCAATAATCTCAACATCGCGTGTGCCTATCTCTTCTTCCAATTCACGAAAAAGCGCTTCTCTTGGGTTTTCTCCACTATCGATGCCCCCTTGTGGAAATTGCCACGCACCGTCAATATCACTACGGCTGGCAATAAAAAGCTCACATTTCAAAGGATATTTAGCAGACAAAACCACAGCAGCAACATTGGGTCTGTAGCGTTTTGGAGCTTCCATGATGGGCATTACCTCTATTTTTTGTTACAATGGTAACGAAAAAGTGATTAAACTTCGATAAGGATAAGCGTGCTCGTCTATTTACATATTCCATTTTGTGACAACAAATGTCCTTACTGTGCCTTTAATTCATACGACAATAAAAGTGCTTTAAAAACAGAGTACATGAAGGCACTTTTAATACAGCTAAACCATGAGTTAGAGCGTTTTGAAGCAAAAAAAGAGAGTATTGATTCGATTTTTATTGGAGGTGGGACACCTTCAACCATTACTCCTTTGTTGTTTGAGCCTCTTTTTCAATCTTTAAGCCCTTATCTAAAAACACATACAGAAATCACCTCTGAAGCCAATCCTCACTCTGCCACACATGATTGGCTCAAAGGGATGAAAGCGTTGGGAGTCAATCGTATCAGCTTTGGTGTACAAAGTTTTGATGAGGAAAAACTTCGATTTCTTGGTCGAAATCACACACCTTCCATCGCTCGCAAAGCCATTGAAACGGCCTCTTCGTTGGGCATACACCATCTCTCGCTTGATTTGATGTATGGAACAGCCATGGATTCTTTCACACTACTTGAAAATGATTTATCCATCGCACGTTCTTTGCCGATTAATCACCTCAGCGCTTATGCCCTTACCCTTGAGGAAGATACACCGTTTTTTCAGCGCTCCAACCTTACCAACAGTTCAGAAGAACTGGCAAAAACGTTTGTAAACGCCATCGTCAATGCAGGCTTTCCTCAATACGAGATTTCAAATTTTGGTACCTATGAAAGTGTCCACAATAAAGGGTACTGGGCACAAAAAGATTATATAGGTGTGGGAAGTGGCGCGGTTGGGTTTTTAAAAAACAGTCGTTTTTACCCGCATCAAAATGTTGAAGCATACACAAACGACCCTTTGTTTCATGAAGTCGAGTTGCTTCAAAGTTCTGATTTACATGTAGAAAAGATTTTCTTAGGACTTCGTAGCAATATTGGTATAGAAAAAGAGGCATTTAGCCTAAAAGAACAAGAAAAAGTAGCCCTTTTACTGCAAGAAAAGAAACTTACATGTAAAGAAAATCGCATCTACAACACAGACTACTTTTTAAGCGATGAAATCGCCTTATTTATTACTGATTAGGCTCATCAAAAGCAACTTTTAAGAGTGCTTTTGCCGCTTCTCGTCCTTCGTTGATGATATGATTTACATGTAAACTTTTCAATAATTTTTTTTCATCATAATCACTGGCTTTTGCAACGATTTTTATCTTTTTATCAAATGATTTTAAAATCTCACACAATAAAATGAGCTTTTTTTCATTGTTTATCGCAATAATCACCGCTTTTGCCTCTTCCACAAATGCTTTTTGTAAAATACTTTTCTCCGCTGCATTTCCAAAATAGACAGGCTCTCCTCTGCTTTGTCCAAGTTTGACAAGGTTAATATCGTGTTCTAAAACAATAAAATTGACATTCATTTTTTTCAAACGATAAACAATTTCTTGCCCCAGTTTTCCATACCCACAGACAATAATATGGTCTTTAATTCCTGATGAGTGGATTCTAAAATCGCCGCTCGTTGGCTCTTTGGTCACTAAATCCACGATGCGCTTCATATTTTTTAAAATAAAAGGGGTCAAGACCATAGAAAGCACCACAGTCACAATCAAAATTTGTGCACTGCTAGGTTCAACCAATGATGAAGAACTCGCCAGTGCTAAAACTGCCAGTGAAAACTCACCCCCTTGCGCTAAAGCAAGTGCCGCTTTTAAAGAGACACGCGCACCCAAATTCCACACCAAAATAGCAAAGACCACAAAAATTTTAAGACCCATCAACGCAATTAAGAGTAAAAAAATCGAAAAAGCATGTTGCGTGATAAGTGTTACATCGATTTGCATCCCCACGGTGATGAAAAAGAGTCCTAATAAAATATCTCGAAAAGGCACCAAGTCTGCTTCGATTTGATGCTTGTATTGCGTCTCTGCCATCATCATACCGGCTAAAAAAGCACCTAACGAATAAGAAAATCCTAAGGTATGCGCCAAAAATGAAGCACCCACGACCAACATTAAAACCGCTGCAATGAAAATTTCTTCCGTATCTGCCCAAACTACCAAAGAGAGAAATCGCCCCAATAAATACTTTCCAATCAAATACATCAAACTCAGAATAATCACTACACTAATAGCCGTTTCTAAGAGCAATTCTGAGAGTGAGCTATTTTGGTTAGAGAAGATATTTATCATCAATAAAATAGGAATGACCGCAATGTCTTGAAACAGTAAGATACCTAAAACTTTTCGCCCATGAACCGTATGAATGGTTCCTTTATCATTGAGGATTTTTAAGACAATGGCTGTAGAAGAAAGAGCCAGTGCATAGCCGATGATAATGGCACTTTTTTGCTCCATACCAAAAAGATACTCTGCACTTAAAGAGATAATACCACCTGCCAATGCCACTTGTAAAAAGCCATTAACAAACACATCTTTTTTCATACTTAAAAGATGTTTGAGTGAAAATTCTAAACCGATTGTAAACATCAAAAAGACAATACCAAATTCGGCAATATGGGTTAAAGAATCATTGTTTTGCCCAAGATTGTACAAAGAAGCAATTGCAAAGCCTGTAAAAATATAGCCAATAATTGTAGGAATATTAAACCGCTTTAAGATAATATTGAGTATCGTCGCAATCGCTGTTGCACTTAAAATAATCATGAGCAAATTATCCATGTTTACTCCCCAAACAGTATAATTTCATAACTGTTTTTGTGTTTTACCAGAGGGTTTTTCGTCTGTGAACTCTTCTTGGAAAGACCACTTACCTCAAGACGCAAGGTCTCAATCATATCTTCATACTCATCGATTTTATCTTTGAGTTGCATAATGATATCCACCCCTGCTAGATTGACACCCAAATCACGCGTAAGTCTTTGTATCATCTTAATTTTATCAATATCTCTTTGTGAGTAAAGGCGCATCTTTCCATCCGTACGAGAAGGTCTAACCAGCCCTTCTCTTTCATACTGGCGTAATGTTTGCGGATGAATGGTTAATACTTTAGCAACAACACTGATTAAATAAACCGGTTCTTCATAGCCATGATGCATCTTTTACTCCTTCTTATACAGGTAATCTAGCTTCCATAAGCGCTTTAAGCTCTTTATCTAAAGACTCAAGCGATGGAAGAATAATATTGGCAACCAAATACAAATCGCCCTTGACCTGAGTCTTGCGATTAAGTGCGCCATACTCTTTGACTCTAAATTTTTGACCATTTTTCGTATCTTCTTTGACCTTTAGAGTAATCTCTTTATAGAGCGTATCGACGATGACTTTTCCACCAAAAAGAGCCGTCTTCAAAGGAATATCAATGGTCTTAACCAAATCATCCCCTTCTCTTGTGTACTCAGGACTTGGTGCAACATCCACGTTTAAAATCAAATCACCCTTACGACCTTGGTACGATTTGCCTTTGTCTTTAACACGCATTTTTTCGCCACTTTTAATACCTGCAGGAATTTTGACATCAAAACTCTCTCCGCTAAAAGAGAGGGCGTGTTTTCCCCCTAAAATTGAGACATTAAAAGGAATCGTAATTTTAGCACTGATATCAAGGTCTGGCTCACTAAAACCACCAAATCCACCACCACTAAATCCTCCAAAGCCTCCACGTGAACTTTGTCCTCCAAAACCACCAAATCCGCCACCACCGCCAAAGATACTGCGTAAGATGTCGTCTAAATTTGCGCCCCCTTGGGAATGCGCAAAATCATGGAAGTTTTGACCTCCGAACATATTATCGCCATATTGGTCATACTGACGGCGCTTTTGCTCATCGCTCAAAATCTCATAAGCCGCGTTAATCTCTTTAAATTTTTCCTCAGCACCAGCATCTTTGTTGACATCTGGATGGTACTTTCGAGCTAAACGCCTATAAGCCTTTTTGATTTCATCGGCACTGGCATCTTGCGAAACATCGAGTGTATCGTACAAACTCTTGCTCATAATTCTAGCCTTACATGTAAAATATTTATAGCGATTATACCATAAAAGTTTAGTCTATAGCAATCAACTTATCTCACAAAAAACTTAATATTTACTTTATATTTACCTCTTCTTTCTATAATTACATTTATAAATCGAAGTTACAGGAGCAAACCATGCAAAAGATATTTTTTATCTCTCTCGCAACCGCCATTTCACTTTTTGGTGCTTCCATTGAAATAGCACAAATGCCTAAAAATGCACCGCGTGTTGATGCAACACCGAGTAATGTCATTCTTTCATACAACAGTTCCATCAAAGACGCTAAAAAAAGTGTGGTCAACATCTCAACAACTAAAAAAATGAAACAAAATGACCAACTCAATGAGCTCATGCAAAATCCATTCTTTAGAGATTTTTTTGGCGGACGTTTACCTGAACTTAAACAACAAGAGCGAAAATCTCACTCCTTAGGCTCAGGTGTTATTATCTCAAGCGATGGATACATCGTCACAAACCATCATGTTGTCGAAGGAGCTGACGAGATTCTTATCACCCTTGCCAATGATGAAAAAGAGTACAAAGCAAAAATCATCGGAGAAGACCCAAAAACCGATTTAGCGGTCATCAAAATCGATGCTAAAGATTTACATGTAGCTTCATTTGGCGACTCTTCTTCGCTTCAAGAAGGCGATGTCGTTTTTGCGATTGGAAATCCTTTTGGTATGGGAGGAACAGTAACACAGGGCATCATTTCAGCACTTAATAAAAATAATGTAGGATTAAACCAGTACGAAAACTTCATCCAAACAGACGCTTCTATCAATCCTGGTAATTCAGGCGGTGCGTTGGTTGATAGCCGTGGAGCGCTCATTGGTATTAACAGTGCGATTCTCTCGCGTAGTGGAGGAAATCACGGGATTGGCTTTGCTATACCTTCCAATATGGTGCATAAAATTATCACTTCTTTGATTGAAACTGGAAAAATTGAACGTGGTTTTATGGGCGTTTCTATCTCTGATTTAACCAATGATTTAAAAGAGTTGTATGAAAACAAACACGGCGCACTTATCTTGATGATAGAAAAAGACTCTCCGGCGGAAAAAGGTGGCTTACAAGTCTCTGACTTGATTCTTGAAGTCGATGGTGTTAAGATTAAAAATTCCAATGAACTCAAAAACACCATTGCGGGGATTTCTCCTGATAAAACAGTGAGTATCACCTACGAGCGTGATAAAAAAATCAAGACCACCAAAGTCAAACTGGTCAAAATGGATGGTGAAAAATCTGTTGGAGGGAAAAATGAGTCCAATCCGATAGAAGGACTTGTGTTGATGGAACTCAACGATAAAACAAAATACCAACTTCAACTGCCACGTGATTTAGAAGGTGTGCTTGTCTCAGAAGTCAAAGATGGTTCAAAAGCAGAGAGTATGGGCTTTAAAGAAGGTGATATTATCGTACAAATTGAGCAAAAACGTATCACATCACTAAAAGACTTAACTGCTGCTCTTAATGAGTATAAAAAAACTAAAAAACGCGTCATTATTAACCGTCAAAACTTTAGAGCTATTTTGGTTATGCCCTAACACATAAGGAGGTTTTTGCCTCCTTAATGTATAATAATCTCACTCTAACTAAAAAGGTTCTTGATGACACGTGTTTTAATGATTGAAGATGATTTGGAACTGGCTGAAATTTTGATGGAGTATTTAGAACAATTTGATATCAACATCACCATTGCAGAAGAACCTTATATCGGACTTTCAACATTGGATACGGAGTCATTTGACCTTGTTATCTTGGACTTAACATTACCAGGACTTGATGGGCTGGAGGTTTGTAAAGAGATTCGTAAACGTCATACACTGCCTATTATTATCTCTTCAGCACGTACAGATATTACCGATAAAGTGACCGCTTTAGAAAATGGTGCGGATGATTACCTTCCAAAACCTTATAATCCAAGGGAACTTCAAGCACGTATTATGAGTCTGCTGAGACGTCAAAAAGGATTTGTTCCTACCACGCAAAGCGTTCAAAAACCAAAAGACTTAATTCTTAACGAAGAACAAATGCTCATTACGCTTTTTGCAAAAGAGCTTTATTTAACACCTGCTGAATACGGTATTTTGGCTTATTTGATGAAAAAAGAAGGCGGTGTCGTGTCGCGTGAGGAGCTTATCTATAATATTGAAGCCATTAGTGAAGAGACTAGCAATAAAAGTATTGATGTGATCATCGGTCGTATTCGCCATAAATTGGGTGAAAACCCAAAAGAACCCACCTACATTCACGCCGTTCGAGGTGTAGGCTACAAGTTTCTTCAATGACAAAATCTTCCATTTTTTATAGCATTACATTCATCTTTGCTATTAGTATTGTCAGTATTTTTTTAGCACTTCTTTTTCTACTCGAATACGATAAACAACAATACACGGACAAACTTAATGCGAAATATTCTATTATTGCACGAGCGACCTTATTTCATTTGAATAATTTCATCACCAATGACGAGCTTAAAAAACAAGTTCAGGGTTATCAAATGAAAGAAATTAACGATAAAGCCATACAAGAAGAAATTGTTAAAAATGCTCAAATTATCCAAAAAATTAGCGATAAAATAGGACTCAGTGCCATTTTAAAATTTGAAAACAACCACTATCTTTACATTGAAACAAAATACTCATCCCTTCTTTTGAAGGATGAAGATTATCAGCCCTACCGTTATGACCTTATCAAAATTATTTTTGGCGTTGTTTTTATCATCATTATTACCGCATACATTCTTACCATTCGAAAACTAAAGCCTCTGCGAAAGCTAAAACGCCAAATGGATCGTTTTGCTAAAGGAGATTTGGATATTGATTGTAAAACCGACGGAGAAGATGAAATCGCACAAGTTTCCAATGCTTTTCATAATGCCGTCGCCCAAATAAATACACTCAATCAATCCCGACAGCTTTTTTTACGAAACATTATGCATGAGCTTAAAACTCCTATCACCAAAGGGCGCATTAGTGCTGAAATGCTTGAGAATGGTAAGCAAAAAGACCGCTTGATTGGAGCATTTGAAAAACTCGAACTGCTGATTAATGAATTTGCTTCTATTGAGCAAATCACTTCAGGAGAAGGTATTAAAAATGTTAAACCGTACCGTTTGATTGATATGCTCGATGAAGCAGTCGATTTAGCAATGGTTTCACCTTCTCAAGTAGACATCACCATTGAAGATGACATTGTTTTACATGTAGACTTTAGACTCTTTACCACCGCTATGAAAAATATGATTGACAATGGTATCAAATACTCAATGGATCAAAAGATGAGTATTGTCGCGAATAAATCAAAAATTTCATTTATCAGCCAAGGAAATCCCTTAAAATATGACCTTTCTCACTATCTCGAACCTTTTGTCCAAGAAAAAACTTCCCATCAAAGCTTTGGTTTAGGGTTATATATTGTGCATCATATTGTGAAAGCGCACCATCTTGAATTTACCTATGAGCATAAAGAGAGCTATAACTCTTTCAATTTTGAAAAACTTGAAAATTTAGAGTAAAATACCTCAAAAAGGAGTTACAATGTCGAGTATTACCTTTTCAAAAATCAATCTTCCAAATCTCATTGACCATCATATTGCATTGTTAGAGCGTTTTGGAATAAAAGAAGAAGCGCCTTTTTCTCTCATCTTTTTTACACTCCATGATCGTAAAGAAATTGATAATTTAGAAATTTTCCAACGCATCTTGCGTAAAACAGATGCTCTTTTTAGCTATAAAAGTGATTACGTTGTGATGCTCACAGGAACAGATTGGAACGGAGCAACCGATTTACTCTCAGGAATTCAGCAATTCTTAGACCAAGAAGCTTGTGATAATATTGTCACATTTCCAGAAGATGGAGAGGATTCTTCAACATTGATTGCAAAGCTACGTGAGAAGGTTGAAGAAAACTCTCACATATCCCCTGAAATACTTAAATAACTCACGAGGGGTTCAAAAACCCCTCTTTCTTCTTATTCGTTTCTTAATGTATCAAGAACATTTATTTGTGTAGCTTTATATGCTGGATAATACGATGAAAGTGTCACAATAATGCTCGTACCTAACACAATAAGCGAAAAATCAATCCAAGAAAGGTCTAAAGGTAGTCTAGCGGTTCCATACACATCTGCAGGGAGTGAAATCAAATCAAAAGATCCTAAAACGTACAAAGCGATAAAGCCAAACACCATACCACAAAGCATTCCTCCACCACCAATGACAAGCCCTAAATAAAAAAATGTATTTTTAATCTCTTTTTTAGAGGCTCCCAACGAAAGTAAAAGTGCAATTTCTTTACGCCTATTCATCACAGTCATCAATAAAGAACTGATAATATTCAAAGATGCTATTAAAATAATCAACATTAAAACAATAAACAGGGCTCGTTTTTCAAGCGCAAGAGCGGCAAAGAAGTTGCCATTCATCTGCCACCACCCAACAATACCCAAATCATCAGGCAAGACTTTGCGAATTTTTTCAATATCAACAAAAGGCTCATCCGAATAGATATGAATACCATCAAAATGCCCCTCTTGGTACTGAAGCACTTGTGCTAAACCTTCAAGCGTTGTGTACATGTAACTTTTATCGTAGGCTATTAACCCAGATGTAAAAGAGCCTTGAAAATCAAAACGTTTCATTTTCGGTATTAAACTCATTCCACCTGGGTCATTTTTTGTAAAAATAAGTGTTGCTTTTTCACCAAGGGAAAGCATATGCGATTTAGCAATCTCACTGCCTGTAATGATGTCATACTTTTCGAAACTTCGCTCTTTTAAAGCCTCTTTGACGATACTATTTATCTCTGCTTCTTGTTCAAAATGCACACCAAAGAGCATTCCTCCTTCTAAACGGTTACCTGTTTTGACAAGTACTTGAGTCGAAATATAAGGACTAAATTTAAGTTTAGGAAATTGCTCTTTTAAACGATTGAGTTCTATTTGCTCAATGGGAGAAAAACTACGTGAATAGATAGACAAGGGATAATTCATGGTAAAGAGCTTTTTCTCAAACTCTTTATCAAAACCATTCATGATCGCCATAGCCACCATCAATACCATCAATCCTATAGCAACCCCAAAAAATGCCAACCATGATATAACCGTAATAAAAGGCTGCGATTTATCAAATCGCAGATACTTTTTTACAAGATAAAGACTTACGTTTTGTCTTAACATCGTTTATGCCAATATCCCTTTTTTAGGACCACTTTTTCCACAACACTGTTTATATTTTTTGCCACTTCCACAAGGGCATGGCTCATTGCGTGCCGTTTTTTTATCTTTGTCTTCATCTTCCGAAACAAGTGTCGAAGCATGATGGAGCGTTGCGCCATTATTGGCTTCTTCCATGCGTCGAATCATCTCTTGCATGGCGCGTTGTTCATCTTCTTCCTTGCTATCACGTAACTGAACAACATGAAGTGTTCTAAAGCTTTCAAATTTAATTTGCTCAACAAGTTC